>JANMOK010000150.1:0-6692 GCA_031369165.1 Paracoccaceae bacterium | reverse complement strand
GCCAGGCAGCGCAGGATGTTGCGTTTGGCGCCATAGTCGATGGCGACGACTTTGCGTCCCGGCGTTGTGCGCTTTAGGTGTCCGTCGGGCCAAGCCCAGCGCATTTCGTCCCATTTGTAAGATTGCGCACAGGTCACATCCTTGGCCAAATCGGCACCTTCAAGTCCGGGGAAGGCGCGCGCCTGATGCAACAGATCGTCAAGGTCAAACGCGCCGGAGACCGAATGCTGGATAGCAACGTGCGGCGCCCCCTGCAGCCGAATCGCCCGGGTCAGTCGGCGGGTGTCGACGCCACCGATACCGATGCGGTTGCGTGCCTTGAGCCATTTTGACAGCGTCGCCGTTGAGCGCCAGCTGGAAGGTTCGGTCGGGTCCCACTTGACAATCATGCCTTCGGCGACCGGATCGGCGGTCTCATCGTCATCGGCATTGACGCCGACATTGCCGATATGGGGAAAGGTGAATGTCACCACTTGGCCGGCATAAGAAGGGTCGGTCATGATTTCCTGATAGCCGGTCATCGCCGTATTAAAACACAACTCGGCCGTTGCCGTGCCTTCCGCGCCAAACCCGATGCCATAAAATACCTGGCCGTCGTTCAAGACGATACAGGCGGTAGGCCGCGAATGCGGGCTGGGCGACAGCGCTTCGGCTTGCTCGGATCGGGTCATTTTTGAGTGATTCCCCTTGCCTCGGACTGGCAGGTGATAGGGGCGGTGTGGGGCGGCGTCAAGGCGGCGGCGGGCGGTGGCCGGGGTGAAAACAGCGGCATGATTCACAAACACGGACCTGCCGCTGTCTGGTCTTGCCCCATGCGTGAGGGCCGGGGCCGCAGCCCTAACGATTGGCGCGTCCATTTCGATTATTGCCCCCGGCGGCGGCATCGGCGGCGGCTTGGCCAAGGCATCGTCCGCGCGATTGGTGGCTCCAGATCCTTCGGTTTTTTTTGGAACCATGTCGTCGTGATGGCGTTTGACTGGCACGCGCCTGGACGGCGTTGAACAACCTAAACTGGGAGCAGACAATGAAGAATCTCATGTTATCAACAGCGATTATCGCTGGCATGGCAACTGTTGCGGGGGCACAGGACGCCTCCATGTCGGGCATGTTTCGACCCGGTGCCGACCCGATGACCATCCGAACGTCAAACTTCGTGGGCATGCGGATCTACGCGGCAGAGACCGAGATTGCAGCCAACGAATTTGACGGCATGCAGGAAGGCTGGAAAGACATCGGTGAAATCAATGACGTAATTGTCAGCCGCGACGGCATGGTGGATTCGGTGCTGGTCGATATCGGCGGATTTCTGGGAATGGGCGAGCGCCAGATAGCGGTCGGAATGGAAGCCATTCGCTTTGTCGGCGATACCTCTACACCCGACAACCCGGACGATTTCTTTCTGGTCATGACCGCCGCACGTGCCGATCTGGAAGCAGCGCCGGATTATATGAGCGGCGATATGTCCGCAGCTGTTGACGCGGGAGCAGTTGAACCCGCCGCTGAAGCGACCGCCGAAATCACTGCGACGGAAGGTGAAATGGCAACTGATCTAGACACGGCGGAAGTGTTGAGCGAAGCCACAACCGAAGGTGAAGTGGCAGTTGATACAGAAACTGCCGACGTTTCGACCGAAGTCACTACAGAAGGTGAAATGGCAACGGACCTGGAATCGGCGGACGCCGCGCAGGTCCGCGACCCTATCGCCAAGGAAGGCTTCTTGGTGGCCGAGGCAGATTACCTGACATCAGAAAAATTGACTGGAGCCCGGGTCTATGACTTGAACGACGAATGGATCGGTGACGTTGGCAATCTTGTGCTCTCGGAAGATGGCCAAGTAACCAAAGCCGTTGTTGATGTTGGCGGCTTCTTGGGGATGGGCGAGAAACCTGTCGCCCTCGATATTACCGACATCGACATCCTTCGCAACGACGCGGGGGATGAAGTGCGGGTGTACCTGCCGATGACCAAAGAAGAACTCGAGGCACTGCCTACCTTTGAAGGTTAAAGCGCGAACACCTGAGGGTGTCCATTACTTCCCACTTAACCTCCTTTTCGGGCGATCGCCGAAAGGGAGGTTTTGTTTGCGGGTTTTGTGAATTCACCCGGTTCGTCGCGGTGCAGGCGTGGGGTTTGGACCACGGTCTGGGCGAGTCAGCGGTTCAGTTCCGCCTCGATATTCGCCAGACCCTTCTCGAAATCCTTGCCGACCATTTTGTCGATGCTGACAATTGCACCAAATAGTTTCGACATGAACGGCGAGGGGCCGTACATCGACCAGATGATGCGGGTGCCGGTGCCTTGGGCCATGACATTGAAATCGGTCATATTATTGGCCTTCATCGGGGCAATGAAATCAAGTTTCAGCCGGACGAAAGCCGCCGGTTTGGACTCGGTTATTTCCATCCGGCCTTCGCCGACCTTTTTATTGCCTTTCCACGCGTAAACCGCACCGACGCCAGTATCACTGCCGCTATAGCTGCGCTGCAAATTGGGGTCCATCGCTTCCCAAGGCGACCACTTTTGCCATTGGTGGAAATCGTTGAGAAGGGCGAAAACTTCGGCCGGGCTTTTGCGCTCGATGGTGGAGGATCGTTCGATCCGGAACTCGTTGGGCCGCAGCATGACGTAGACGAGAAAAGCGACGATCAGAGCGGCGAGGACAAGCAGGAATGTAGTCATGGCGGAATTCCCAAAGTTTCAGCGCCAGCAAATGCCGACACCGGCAATTCGTCAAGGAGTTAAGTTGGTGTCAGGCACCAAAGCTGCCTTTTTCGAATTTCCCGGTGCGCCGGTAGGTGGTGTATATAGCACCTTTGCTGCCGGATTGGCATTGAACCAGCTCCAAATTGGCAGGCATCGCGCCGGTGCCAAACAGTCGTTTGCCTTTGCCGCCAAGGACAACCGGGTAAAACAGCAAGTTATACTGATCGATCAGGTCATGTTCGATCAAGGTCTGGGCCAACGCGGGGCAGCCGTGCACCTGCAACTCGCCTTGGGTTTGCGCCTTGAGGGCGGACAGCTCTTGCAGAACATCCCGGACGTGATGCGAATTGTGCCAGTCGAAGCTGGTTTTTGTCCGCGAGGCGACATGTTTGGGCAGCTGGTTCAACTTGTTCTGGACCGGGTCGTCGCTTTCGGGTGCGTTTGGCCAATATGCAGCGAAAATGTCATAGGTGCCGCGGCCGATGAGGAAAGCCCCGGCCCGGGTGAAAATGTCGACTACAAAGGTGCCGAACTCTTCGTCCATATGCGGCACCATCCAGCCTTCGTGCTGAAATCCTCCGCTCGGATCTTCGCCGGGGCCGCCGGGGGCTTGCATGATGCCGTCGAGGGTCAGGAATGTGGTAATGGTCAGGTCGCCCATTATTTAGCCTTTTCAGAGTGTTGAAGCAAGTTTTTCAAGTTGATCCGTGGCTTTGCCCCAGCCTTCGTGGAAACCCATTTTCGCGTGGTTTTCGGCGTCTTCCTTGGTCCAATGGCGGGCGCGCGCGGTGTAAAGAGTTTTGCCTCCCTGATCTTCAAAGGTTAGATAGCCTGTGAAAAATGGTTTCGCCGACGGTTGCCAGTCGCCAATATACGCATCGGTAAACACCAGCTTTTCATTCGGCACGACTTCCAGATATTGCCCCGGATTGGGGTATTCTTTGCCCTCAGGGTCGGCCATTACAACCATGCTGAAACCACCCGGTCGCAGGTCCACTTCGGCGCGAAGCGTCTTCCAAGGCGCGGGCGTGAACCACTGAACCATAAGTTCCGGCTCGGTCCAGCAGCGATACACCAGATGCCTTGGTGCATTGAGGACGCGGGTCAGAACGAGTTCAAGATCATTGGGCATGGCGGTTTCCTATCAGTTGGACGTAGCGCGTATCTAAAGTTCGCTGGACTGGCGCAAAAGATCGCCAAGTTTGTCAAAGTTTTCTTCATTAGCTGACAAGATAAGGCCTTTCAGGGCTGGATTGTCGCCGTCACTTTCAAACTGCATGTCCCAGGTAAGGCGGGTGCGGTTGCCAAGGCCTTGGAAAGTCATGGTCATTAGAAAGCCATGGCCTTCTTGCATGTGCCGAAAGACGATCCGCGATGGGCGTTCAATCTCGACAAAGAGTCTGCGATTTGGGTAATTTTGCCCTTCAGGGCCATGCATCACGAAAATCCACTCGCCACCAGGCCGGAAATCGAATTTTTCGATGGTTATGGTGAAACCTTTTGGCCCCCACCATTGAGGCAACTTTGCCGAGTCGGCGAATGCATCGAAGACTAGTTCGCAGGTGGCGTTCAGTTCGCGGCTGTTATGCGTTTCAAACGCAATGCTTGCCAGTTCAAAGTTTGCCATTGTCTAGGTCTTTCTCTTGGAGTTTGCCTAGGAACTCCTCCAATCTATCCACATGCTCAATCCATTGACTACGATAGATTTCAAGCCATTGATCGACCTCTTTCAGGCGCGCTGATTCCAACTTGCAGGGGCGGAATTGGGCATCGCGGCCTCGGGCGATAAGGCCAGCTTTTTCCAGCACTTTCAAATGCTTGGAAATGCCGGGTTTGCTGATGGCAAAGGGTTCGGCGAGTTCGTTGACCGAAGAGTCGCCCAAAGTCAGCCGCGCCAGGATGGCCCGGCGGGTGGGGTCGGCAAGAGCCGAGAAGGTAAGCGACAGGGGGTCGTCTAGCATGTGATTACCCGGTTGGTTAACTAACTTATAGGTTAATTAACCGAGTCGGACATTAGAGTCAAGGGCTGGACAGGTTGGCGAATTCGATAGCAAACTATCATTCCGATGCGGCGGATTCCTCTAAAAGATCATTCACTGCTTTTCGAAGCGTCGGCAAGAATTCGTGCGCGATTGCCCAGACTCGCGTTTGGTCAACAACCGCGTAGCCATGGATCAGAATATTTCGGAAGGCGATGATGCGCGAAACTTCGGGAATGCGATCAGCCACAACGGGTTCGATTTTGCGCAATTGACTGAGCGCTTCGCCGATGATTTCGAATTTCCGCTCTACGGCGGCTTGGATGAGCGGTGAAGAAGCGAACCCGGCGTGATCGATGCCTTCCAGAAATTCAAAGATGGCGTCAGCGGCGGCACGCGCGTCCCACAGATACGCGGCCTGCTTATGCCACATACACAGGCTCGTGCAGACGCTCGATTTGTGCTTTGACGAACGGATTTCGAACAGCACCCGCCTCGATCAAATCGACGGGCCTATCAAGCAGTTCGGACAATGCGTCGCGCAGGCCGAAGTATTCTGTCAACGCGTCGACCGACGGAACATTTCGAAACTGGACTAAGAAATCGGCGTCGCTTGACGTCTCGTCAAAATCCTTTGCACGCGCCGCAGAACCGAAAACTTCAAGTTTCTGCACGCCAAAGCGACGGCAGAGTTCTGCAATTGCTTCGCGGTTGTCAGTTATGATTCTGTGCATGGCGAGGAGGATATCACAATTGGTGCAAGAATTGACTGTTCTTGCGCCCACTGTTGCAAAAATTAGAGATGTATTGCGGCGCCTGTTATGTTGAACAACGGAACATTGCCAGCTAGCTTTAGTGATTGTGCCTGGGAATGGCATTGCGCACCTGATGATACTTGACCGCCAAATCAATACAACCGCCCGCCGCCAGTTGGCCGACATGGGCGCGGGCCATTTCTTGCCACGGGGTTTGGCTGGCGGGGATAGGTGGTAGGCCGTCGGCTTTGCGGGCCTCCCAGATTTTGGCATCGACCAAGGCGTTGCAGGTGCCTTTGTTGAGGTCAACGCGGATCCTGTCACCGGTTCTTAGCCAGGCGAGGCCGCCGCCAGCAGCGGCTTCGGGTGAGGCGTTGAGGATGGAGGGGCTGTCGGCTGTGCCGCTTTGGCGGCCATCGCCTAGCGTCGGCAGGCTGGTGATGCCGCGTTTGAGCAGCGCGTCGGGCGGCTGCATGTTGACGACTTCGGCGGAACCCGGCCAGCCGATGGGACCGGCGCCACGAATGACGAGGATACAGTTCTCGTCGATGTTAAGCGACGCGTCATTGACGCGGGAATGGTAATCTTCCGAGCCGTCAAACACGATGGCGCGGCTTTCCCATGCGCCTTCGTCGCCTTTGGTGGACAGGTAGCGAGCGCGGAATTCGGGCGAGATGACGCTGGTTTTCATGATCGCGGTGTCAAACAGGTTGCCGGTCAGCACCACGAAACCCGCCGATTTTTTCAACGGACTGGCGAAGGGGAAGATGCATTCGCGGTCGTGGCTTTCACGGCCTTGGAGGTTGGCGAACATGGACTTGCCGGTCACTGTTTTTGTGTCGCGCAGCAGACCCTGTTGGTGCAATTCCCACATGATCGCGGGCACGCCGCCGGCGCGGTAAAAACGTTCGCCCAGGTATTTTCCGGCGGGCTGGACATTGGCCAGCAGCGGGATATCGTGGCCGTGGATTTGCCAGTCCGATGGCTTGATCTCGACGCCAATATGTTTGGCAATGGCCACGATATGCGGCTGGGCGTTGGTCGAGCCGCCGATGGCAGAATTGGTGGCGATGGCGTTGAGGAAGGCGTCACGGGTCAGGATGTAGGAAGGTTTTAGGTCTTCGTGGGCCATGCCGACTATGCGTTTGCCGGTCTCGTAGGCCATTGTCGAACGGTCACCGTAAGCGGCGGGAATTGCGGAGCAGCCGGTCAGCGACATGCCCAGCGCCTCGGCCAGCGCGTTCATAGTTGAAGC
>JANMOK010000065.1:0-6545 GCA_031369165.1 Paracoccaceae bacterium | reverse complement strand
GATCAAAGTCAACGCTGACGGCACGGCCCAAGCCGCCTTCGACATCCCCGATTTCAACGGCACCGTCAAAATCATGGCGATTGCATGGAGCAAGGATGCCGTCGGCAGTGCCGAAAAAGATGTGCTGGTGCGCGACCCGATCGTCGTCACCGCCAGCCTGCCGCGCTTCCTTGCCCCCGGCGATACCTCGCGGCTGCTGCTCAACTTTGCGCATGCCACCGGTCCGACGGGCGAAGTTGAGGTCACTTTTCTGACCACCACCCAACTGACTCTTGCCAATAAAGGCCCGCTAAAAGTCACCCTTTCGGAACTCGGCACCGCTAATCTGGAAATCCCCATCACCGCCGGTGAAACGGGCGATCAGACGATTTCCGTGCAATTGAAAACCCCCGATGGCACGTTCCTGCACAAAGAACTCACCCTGCAAATCCGCGCCAACGACCCCGAAATCGCCCGCCAATCCCGCGTGCCTTTGGCGGCGAACGGCGGCAAACTAGTGATCGACCAAAACATCTTCGCCGGTCTGGCAACCGGCACCGGCAAAGCCACCCTCTCAATCGGCCCGCTCGCCCGCTTTGATGCGCCCGGCCTGTTGACCGCGCTGGACGCCTACCCCTATGGCTGCACCGAACAGATCACCTCCAAAGCGCTGCCGCTGCTCTATTTCGACCAAGTGGCGCAAGCGATGGGCATGGCCGATGGTGACAAGGTCAAACTGCGCATCGAGCAAGCCATCACTTCGGTTCTCGCCAATCAATCCAGCGCCGGTTCCTTCGGCCTCTGGCAACCCGGCGAAGGCGACCTCTGGCTCGATGCCTATGTCACCGATTTCCTCTCCCGCGCCCGCGCTTTGGGCCACCAAGTGCCGGAAAACGCCTTCAAATCGGCCATCAACAACCTGCGCAATTCGGTCAATTATGCGCAGGATTTTGAGAATGCCGGTGAAGCTTTGGCCTATGCCCTGATGGTTCTAGCCCGCGAAGGCCAAGCCTCAATCGGCGATTTGCGTTACTACGCCGATATAAAAGGCCTCGATTTCGCCACCCCCTTGGCCAAAGCCCAACTTGGTGCAGCGCTGGCCTATTACGGCGACCAGCAACGCGCCGATGCGATGTTCCGCTTGGCCTATGAGGCGACAAATATCGCTGAAGACCCAACCCTTTACCGCGTCGATTATGGCACCGATTACCGCGACAAAGCCGCCGTTTTAACACTCGCCGTCGAAGCCGGTTCCACCGCCATCGACATCCAATCCCTTGCCCGCCAAATCGGCAACTTTGGCGGCGGCGAATGGCGCTCGACGCAAGAGAATATGTGGACGCTTCTCGCGGCAAACGCACTGGTCGAAAAAGCAACGTCAGGCGACATCACCGTCAACGGCGCAATCCCCGACGGCCCCTTGGTGCGGCTGTTTGAAGAAGCTCTGCTCAACAGCGAAACCTACACCTTCCAAAACAACGGCCAACACCCTGTCGATGCGGTGCTGACAACCTTCGGCATTCCCACCGAATCCGAACCCGCCAGCGGCAACGGCTATCGCATCACCCGTGCGCTTTACACCGTGGAAGGTGCACCGGTTGACCCCGCGCAAGTCGCACAAAACCAGCGCCTCGTCGCCACCATCACCATAACGCCAGAGCGCGACGTACAGGCCCGCCTGATGGTCAATGATCCACTTGCCGCAGGGCTGGAGATCGACAACCCCAACCTGCTCTCCAGCGGCTCTGTGGCGGGGCTGGAGTGGTTGGCAGCCGACGATGTCGCCTCCCACAGCGAGTTCCGCTCCGACCGCTTCCTCGCCGCCGTTGATTGGTCGGGCACTTCGCCGTTCACACTGGCTTATATCGTTCGCGCCATATCGCCGGGCAGTTTCCATCAACCGGCGGCATCGGTCGAAGATATGTACCGCCCTGCCTATCGCGCCCGAACCGACGCGGGCACCGTAATCATCGGTCCGCCAAGTTGAATCGCTGGCTGCCCCGCATATTTCTGACCCTCGCCTTCGTGGCGGGTGTTTCAACCCTTGCCTTCGACCGCTGGATCGAAGCCACGATCCTGCCCTCACTGCACCCCGAAACCTCGCGCAGCATTCTCGACCGCGACGGCGTTCTGCTCCGCGCCTATCCCGTCGCCGATGGCCGCTGGCGCCTGCCCATCGACTTGACCAAAACCGACCCGAACTACATCGCGCAACTGATTGCCTTTGAGGATAAACGTTTCTACTCCCACCCCGGCATCGACCCCCTCGCCATACTTCGAGCGACATCCCAAGCAGTTTGGAACGGCCACGTCGTTTCCGGCGGCTCGACCCTGACCATGCAGACCGCGCGGTTGTTGGAGGATGGCGAAACCGGCACCATCACCGGCAAACTACGCCAAATCCGCGTTGCCTTGGCGCTGGAGCGGCATCTGACCAAGGGCGAAATCCTGACCCTCTACCTGCAACTCGCCCCGTTTGGCGGCAATATCGAAGGTATCCGCTCGGCAAGCCTGACGTGGTTTGGCAAAGAACCTCGGCGCCTTACACCCGCGGAAGCAGCACTGTTGGTCGCCTTGCCGCAATCGCCCGAAACGCGTCGGCCCGACCGTTACCTCGGCGCGGCAATTCTGGCCCGCAACCACGTGATCAACCGCAGTGTGATTGCGGGTGTCCTCGCCAAAGATGAAGCCCAAGCCGCCCTGCTTGAAACGATTGCCCCCAACCGCATGCCCTTCCCGATCCTTGCGCCGCATCTGGCCGACCGTTTGTTGTTGGCCAATACCAACAACACCATCACCACCACGCTTGACGCCCAACTGCAATCCGACCTCGAGACCCTTGTCCGCGATACAGCCAACCACCTGGACCCGCGTCTCAGCGCCGCCATCATCGTTGCCGATTATACGACCGGCGACATCCTCGCCGAAATCGGCTCGCCCGATTACACCAGCACCGCCCGGCTTGGCTTTGTCGATATGACCCGCGCCATCCGCTCGCCGGGATCCACCCTCAAACCGCTGATCTATGGGCTGGCATTTGAAGCTGGGATCGCCCATCCCGAGACGCTGCTAGACGATCGACCCACCACTTTTGGCACCTACGCGCCGCAGAACTTTGACCGCACATACCGCGGCACCATCACCGCCCGTGAGGCCCTGCAACTGTCCGTCAACATCCCCGCCGTCGCCCTGCTGGATGCTATCGGCCCAGCCCAACTATTGGCCCGCCTCAAACGCGCGGGCATCACCCCGGTTCTGCCCGAAAACCGCGCCCCCGGCTTGGCCATCGGCCTCGGCGGGCTTGGCTTGTCGCTGCACGATCTGGTGACGCTCTACGCCGCAATCGCCAATGGCGGCCAGACAATCGCCCTGTACACCCAGCCTGCCCAGCCCGAAATCGGCGAGACCATACTGCACGAAAACGCCGCCTGGCAGGTCGCCGACATCCTGTCGGGCGTGCCGCCGCCGCCAAACGCTGCCGCCGGTCAACTTGCCTATAAGACCGGCACCTCCTACGGCCACCGCGACGCTTGGGCGATTGGCTTTGACGGCCAGCACGTGATCGGCGTCTGGCTGGGTCGCGCCGACGGGGCGGCGATGCCCGGCGCTCTGGGGGCCGAACTTGCAGCGCCCCTGCTGTTTGAAGCCTTCGCCCGCCTCAAACCCGACAGAATCCCGCTGGCTGCACCACCAAAATCGGTGCTGACCCTCGCCAACGCCGAGCTGCCCCGCCACCTGCAACATTTCATCGCACCCGGAGCGACTTTGACTGCGCAAAACCTGCAAATCGACTTCCCGCCTGATGGGGCAAAACTTGATATGTCCACTGCGCCCGACTTGCTTTTGAAAGCACGCAATGGTCAACTGCCGCTGACCTGGATCGTCAATGGCCAACCACTGCCGCCAAATCCATTCGCTCGCACCGCCCTGTGGTCCAAGCTGGGCAAGGGCTTCGCGCAAATTTCTGTCGTTGATTCACTTGGCAACGCAGCCAGGGCGAACGTATTTCTGCAATGACGATATCGCGTGCAGCTGACCCAAGGTAACTCTGTCACCGCGACCGCAGTTGCAAATTTTATTTGCATAACTGACGCGAAGGTCAATTTGTCGCGTAAATTTTTGAGCGTTGCTCTGGAAAATTTGCTGCCAAACGCCTATTGAACTGCAATCGGTCCGGGGCGGACCAATGGAATCCCGAACTATGCCAAGAATCCACAAGATTTTCGCCGTCCTCGTTTTCGCTCTCGCTGCAGCTTGGGTTCTGACCGGAGAATTTTCGTCGGTTGGCAGCGAAATCCCCGGTGCTGAAACAGTGGCGGCCACGGAACCCGCCGCCGAAGCCAGTGTCGAAGTCATCGCGCAGGAAGTACCCGCCCCGGAGGTTGAATCTTTGCGCAAAGTGCGTATCGCTTTGGTGCCTTCGACCCAATATCAGCGCACCATCCGCATTTCCGGCAGCACCGAGGCCAACAAGCGCGTTGTGCTGGCGGCGCTTTCCAATGGCATGGTCCGCTCGATGTCGGTAACCGAGGGTGATGTTGTTGCCGATGGTGCAGTTTTATTGCAGCTTGATATCGATGGCCGCGACCTGGCTCTGATGACAGCCGAACAACTGCTGACCCAACGCCGCGCCGATGCCGCAGCCTACAAACGTCTGCTCACCACCGGCGATATCCCCGAACTGCAAGTGAACGCTGCCGTGACCGCCCTGCGCGATGCCGAGGGCCAGGTCGAAATGGCCAAGATCGAGCTTGATCGCACCCGCGTTTCCGCTCCCTTCGCGGGCGTGTTGGACGCCGTTGACGCCGAAGTCGGCACTTGGGTTTCCCAAGGCACGCCGGTCGCCACGCTGCTGCAACTCGACCCTGTGATCGCCATCGTCGAGATCAACGAAAACTCGCTTGGTTCGGTGCGTGTCGGTGACAAGGCCAAAATTACCCTTGCCACCGAAGAAGTGGTCGACGGCACCATCCGCTTCATCAGCCGCGATGCATCGGACCAGACCCGCACCTACAAAGTCGAAGTTGAACTGCCCAACCCCGACAACCGCATTCCCTCGGGCATGAGCGCTGAACTCGAATTCATGGGCCCGGCCGAAACCGCAACCATCCTGCCACGCTCGGTTGTTTTGTTGAATACCGAGGGTCTGCTGGGCATCCGCACCGTCGGACCTGACAACAAAGTTGAGTTCCACGAAGTGTCGATCCTCGATGACACCCCGGCCGGACTGGTGCTGGAAGGCGTGCCAGAAGGGGCCAAGATCATCGTGCTGGGCCAAAATTTTGTGCAGGACGGCGATGTGGTTGATCCGGTCCTGACCGAACTCGCCGCTGCCGGAACCCTGAAATGAGGATCGTTGAACTTGCCATCAGCAAGGCACGTCTGACAATTTCGGTTTTGGTGTTCCTGTTGGTAGCCGGGGCACTGTCCTACATCTCCATCCCCAAAGAAGCCGAGCCCGACATCCAGATACCGACAATCTATGTCAGCCTTAATTACGCCGGCATTTCGCCGGAAGACAGCGAACGCTTGTTGCTGCGCCCGATGGAAACCGCGCTGAAAAATGTCAAGAACGTCAAGCAAATCACCTCGACCGCCTATCAGGGCGGCGGCAATGTGATCGTCGAATTCCAGGCCGGTAGCGACCTTGAAACCGCCCTGCAGGACATGCGCTCGAAAGTCTCCGACGCCAAGCGTGACCTGCCCCAAGGCGCGGATGAGCCGGGAATATTTGAAATCAACATTTCCGAATTCCCCGTTTTGGTCATCACCCTATCGGGCGATTTGCCCGAACCGGTGCTGACGGCCAGTGCCCGTGGCCTGCGCGATGCCATTGAAGACAATGTTCCCGGCGTCCTGGAAGCGAACCTGCAAGGTGCCCGCGACGATCTGGTCGAAGCCATCATCGACCCGACCAAACTGACGGCCTATGGTATCAATGTTGATACGCTCGGTGCCATCGTCGGTGCCAACAACCAGCTTATCGCCGCCGGAACGCTGGAAGGGGCGGAAGGCAAATACGCCATTAAAGTGCCCTCGCTGCTGGAAGACCTCAACGACGTCGCCGACCTGCCCATCGTCGCCTCTGGCAACGCCGTCGTGCGCGCCCGCGACTTGGCCACCATCCGCCCGACATTTTCCGATCCGGTCAGCATCACCCGGCTAGACGGCAAACCCGCCATCGCCATCGAAGTATCCAAACGCTCTGGTGCCAACCTGATCCAAACCGTCGATGCCGCCAAATTTGTCGCCGATGAATTTGCCAAATCGGTGCCCGAGGGCATCCAGATCAGCTACAGCCAAGACAAATCAACCTCGATCCGCCAGTTGCTGTCCGACCTGCAAAATTCGGTGCTGACCGCGGTGATCTTGGTCTTCATCATCATCCTTTGGGCACTGTCGGTGCGCTCCTCCATCATCATCGGCATGGCGATTCCGGTCTCGTTCCTTGTTGGCATTCTCGGCCTGCAAATGATGGGGCTGACGGTCAATCTGGTGGTGCTGTTCAGCCTGATCCTCGCCGTCGGCATGCTGGTGGATGACGCCATCATTGTCACCGAATACGC
>JANMOK010000062.1:0-2499 GCA_031369165.1 Paracoccaceae bacterium | reverse complement strand
TGATGCCGTGGCCATCCTGCCGGGCAGGGACAACTTGGCCAAAACACCAGCCGCACAGGCGTTTCTTGCCGATGCTTATCAGCATTGCAAATATGTCAGTTGGTCAAAGGAAGCGGGCGCCCTCGTTGCGTCCTGTGGTCTTGCCGGGGCGCGGGATGACGGTTTCTGCGCCCTGACCGACGCCGCATCGGTCCAGAGCTTTGTGAACGGCTGCAAACAACTGCGGCATTGGCAACGGGAGGCGTTGCTTCAAACCTGACCGCGGGCGGCGCTGCGGGAGGCTGGCGCGTGAATTTTTTGTTTCGACGAACCGGGCTCTTCGCCGGCTATTTGAAAGACGAAATTCGTGCTTTCGTCGCCAGAACCGTGCGAAGGCCGAATTCAAGCGGCACAAACGCCATCAGTTTCAGTATCCAGATCTTCAAACTGCGCAAGCCGACTTGGACTCGTTCGCTGAGGTTGCCCTGAAGGACTAAGTTGATCAGAAAAACGCCCTGTCGCCCGAAAGTCCGGGCCGGAGTTTTCCAATCACAAGTACGACTTCCCGGTCGGCAGGATTGCCATTTACGAATTGGTATTTGCGCTGCGCACTCGCCACGCCGGTCCGCTCCCTCAGCCGATCTCCAAAACCAATTCGCCCTGAAGCTGGTCAATGGCTATCGTCAGACTGCCCGCCACACATTGCATAGGCGCACCGTTCAGACGTGCCACACTGATGCCGGTGCCAATGCCACGCGGGTTCAGGATCGTCACCGCACAGGGCTTTGGGCCGAGGGTCAGCCGCAGGTCCACCTGCGGCCAGGCTTTTGGAAAACAAGGCGCAAAGCGCAGCATGGCACCTTGCCGCGTTACCCCAAGCAGCCCTTCAAGCCCCGCCCGATACATCCATCCGGCGGAGCCGGTATACCACGTCCAGCCGCCGCGCCCGACGTGTGGCGCAACAGAATAGACATCGGCCGCAATTACATATGGTTCAACCTTGTAACGCGCGATAGCTACTGGTGTCAGCGCGTGGTTGATCGGGTTCACCAGCGCAAACAGCGCGCCTGCGGCATCGCCGTTGCCAAGACCGCTCTGTGCCAGAATAGCCCACATCGCAGCATGGCTATACTGGCCACCATTCTCTCGAAGCCCCGGCGGATAGCCCTTGATGTAGCCCGGATCGGGCGTAGAGCGGTCGAACGGCGGCGTAAACAGCAGCGCCAGTTCGGGGCCGATCAGGCGATCGCTCATCGACTGCATCGCCTTGGCAGCGCGCTCTGGCTTGGCCGCGCCCGACAGCACCGCCCAAGACTGCGCTATCGAATCGATCTGGCATTCCGCCGACCGCGCCGATCCCAGCCGGCTGCCGTCGTCAAAGCGGCCCCGGCGGTACCAGGCACCATCCCAACCGTCGCGCTCGATGGCCTGCCGGAGCGATTCAGCATGCGTGCGCCAGCGCGCAGCCCGTTCTGGGTCTCGAGCTTCGGCTATGGGCAACATTGCCTTGATGGTGGCAATCAACAGCCAGCCAAGCCAGACGCTGGTGCCCTTCCCCGCCTCGCCCACCCGGTTCATTCCGTCGTTCCAGTCGCCAGTGCCAATCAACGGCATGCCGTTCGCGCCAGTCAGGGCAATCGCCTGATCCATTCCGCGGGCGCAATGTTCAAACAGCGTGGCCTTGGTATCGGACACGACCGGCTGGAAAAAGTTGTCATGCTCGCCGGGCCGCAAGTCCGGGCCCTCAAGGAAGGGCAGCACCTCGTCCAGCACGGCCTCATCGCCGGAAACGCCGATATATTGCGCCACGGCGTAGCTCAGCCAGACCCGGTCGTCGGAAATGCGCGTGCGCACGCCCTGGCCGGAATGCGGCAGCCACCAATGCTGGACATCGCCCTCGGGAAACTGCCTGGCGGCAGCGCGCAGCAGATGTGCCCGCGTCATTTCGGGGCGCAGCGCCGTCAGCGCCATGCCGTCCTGCAATTGGTCGCGAAATCCATAGGCACCGCTGGCCTGATAGAACCCGGCCCGCGCCCAAACGCGGCAGGCCAAGGTTTGATACATTAGCCACCCGTTCAGCATGATATCCATCGCGCGATCCGGTGAGTGAACCTGTGTCGCCCCCAAAAGCTGTTTCCACCAGGCCTTTGCCTCCTCCAGCGTCGCTGTCAGATCGCGGGCCCGGGTGGCAAGGATTAGCGCGCGGGCCTCTTCGGCACTTCCCGCTTGGCCCAACAGGAACACAACTTCAACGGTTTGCCCCGGTGCCAGCGTCATCGCGCGTTGCAGTGCCGCACAAGGATCAAGTCCGGGCAACGCCCGACCGGACAGCCCGGTCAGCCGCGCAGGCATAGCCATCGAGCCGTTATGGCCCAGGATTTCCTCTCGGTCAGCACTGAGGCTGTTTGTTGCCGCGCCAAAATCGGCAAAGGCGACACGCCCGGGAAACGCCATGCCGCGCGGATTGCGGGCCAGAATTGCGCCAGTCTCGGTGTCGATTTCGGTGATCACCGTCGCAGC
>JANMOK010000318.1:0-5055 GCA_031369165.1 Paracoccaceae bacterium | reverse complement strand
AGATTCGGACATGGCTGGCTCCGTGTCTGGCGGCTGTGTCGAAGCGGCGGTCGTTGCCGAAGCGGTGATGGCAATTCAGGACGGCAGACCGCGCATGCTGGAATATGGCGTCAGCGACGACGACGCCTTTTCTGTTGGCTTGGCCTGTGGCGGCACAATTCGCATATTGGTCGAGCCAATCGCCATTGGCGATGGTCCGGTGCTGCCGTTGCTAGAGACCTTGGTCGCGCAAAGGCGAGCTCGCACGCCGGTGATCTACGAGGTCAATCCGGGCAATTGGCGACGGCGGCTGGTGATGTCGGGTCAGGATCAGGCGGCTGATGGCCGGTTCCATTCCGACCAATCCGGCTTTGATGGCGACGTTTTTCGCGCTGTGCATAATCCACCTTTGCGGATCGCAGTCATCGGCGCCGTGCATATCGCCCAAGCACTGCTGCCCATGGCGGTGCTGGCTGGCTATGACACGGTTTTGATTGATCCACGCGATGCCTTTGCTGCGGACTCAAGGTTTCCGGGCCAACTGATCGTGCGCAATCGACCGGATAGGGGATTGCAGGACTATGGTTTGGATCGCCGGACCGCCGTCGTGACCCTGACCCATGACCCTATACTCGATGACCCGGCCATTATTGCAGCATTGCAAACGGATGTGTTTTACCTGGGCTGTCTTGGATCAACCAAGACGCATGCCAAGCGACTGGTTCGACTTGCCGCCGCCGGTGTCAGTCCGGCGCAGATTGCTCGCATTCACGCGCCGGTTGGGGCCAACATCGGGGCGAAATCGCCGGCAGAAATTGCAATTTCCATTATGGCTCAGATCACTGAACGATTGCGACGGCCGGAGACGCGGCCGAAATGACCCCGAAGGTCAGCATCATCTTGCTGGCCGCCGGTGCATCAAGGCGAATGCGCGGACTTGACAAATTGCTGGCAGAGATTGATGGCAATTCAATGTTGCGACACTGCGCTTTGGCTGCGCTTGGCGCGAAGGTTTCAGCAGTAATAGTGGTCATGGCTCCGAAAAAAACTTTGCGCCAGCAAACTCTGGTTGGTTTGGACGTTCGGGTTGTGCTTTCGCCGCACTGGCAGAAAGGCATGGCTGCATCGATCCGCGCAGGAATGGCGGCGATTGCGCCGGAAACCGATGCGGTGATTGTTGCACTTGCAGATATGCCGTCAGTAGCAAGCGCAGATTATTCGGCATTGATCGCGGCCTACTCGCCCGAAAACGGGCGCGAGGTTTGTCGCGCCCGAACCCAAAGTGGCACCCCAGGGCATCCGGTTTTGTTTGGAAAACGGTTCTTTCGCGAGTTGGCTCATCTAAGCGGCGACGCTGGTGGACGCGATATCCTGTCCGCGTATTCCCGGAATATTGTCGATGTCGCAACATCGGGTGAGGCGGCCGCTGAGGACATTGATACGCCCGAGGACCTGGCGAAATGGCGCAATATGCGGCGCTAGTTCGGCATCTTTAAAAAAGCTTCACGCCCGCTTTTGACCAGCTTTATCGCATCTTTGCCGATGGCGGCGACTTGCCAGCCAGAAATGGAATCGCCGACAGTGACACGCTCGTACCGCCCGCTGGCCAAGCGGATCAGCGCCCGGCGTTTGGATTCGGTTCCATAGATGCCAATCAAGCTGATCTGGCCGCGGTCAATCGCACCTTCGATGGTTGCCGCCTCGGCAACATCGGCGCTGGTCGGCAAGGAGGCCACCTGCACATCGGTTTCAGGCTCGGCGTCGTCAAGCGCCGCCAAGTCGGGGTCAAGTAGGGCAGGCGTCGCTTCCTCGGGTTGGGATTCGGCGATGGCCAGGGCGGCAAGTTCGGCCACGGACTGCGCGCGTGCCTCAGCCTCGGCGGCAGCGGCTTGGGCAAAAGCGATTTCTTCGGCACGCGCCAGCATGATTGCCGCGATGGCGACTGGCCTGACGTGCGGGCGAACCGACGCCTTTATCGCCAGCAAAGTCGGCGCAAGATCGCCCGCTTCGGCCAGTTGCTGCAGCGAAGAAGGACGCGTCTTGGGACGGACATGGCCAGGGTTGTCGGCATTGTATTCTTGCCAATCCAGGCCAACATCCAAAGCAGCGCTCGCCGGTAAATTAAGCGCGACGATGCTGGCTTCGGCTGCAGCGGCGGCAGCTTTGGCAACCGTCAGCGGTGATCGCGGCAAAGGACGGACATGCGCCGGATTTTTCGCGTCAAACTCGGTCGCGCTGGCGGCCAAGGGCGCTGATTGTGGCGACCATTCCGGGCCAAATACCGGTCGTTCGGGTGCCGCTGGAATCGACGCCACATCCGGTGCGGCTGCCCTTGGCTCTGGCCGCACATGGCCCGGTGCGCCGGGGGCAAACTCGGTGACCGGGTAGGTCGCTTGCACTGGCGGCGGGCCTGGCCACACGGGCCCAAACTGCTGTGATTCACTTGCCGGAGTAAGGGCGGCGGTCGCCTCGGCAGGCTGAATGATCGAGAAAGCCTCGGGTCGCGCCAAAGGACGCACGCCGGGCGCGGTAACTTGCGGCAAGGGCGCATCGATCAAGACATCAGCAGAGTCATGCGTGACCAGCGTTGTGGTCAGCGACGCAAACTGCAACCCTTCCAGTTCCGGTGGATCAACGGACACACCTTCCGTTGAGGTGATGGCGATTTCAGACAGGCTTTGCTGGTCCAATACGCCGGTGCCATCACGATAGGCAAAGTCGGCCGGGTCATTGGTGATTGATGGTGCCAGAATTGCATCCAGGGTGCTGAGGTCGAGGTTTGCAGCCGAGCGGGTGGAAACGGTGCCGAGCATGCCGCTGGCCAGAAAACCGCTGTCCTGCGGCGCGTTGGAGACCAAGGCGAAACTTGGCAGTTTTTGCATGGCGGCGACGCCGATGCTGGGCTCGGCATCGGGCACATCCAGAAACATTGATGCCGGGGCGTTCCAATGCAGCCGACCGCCCAAACCGGCCGGCACGGAAGGGGGCGCAGGAACAGTAGCGAAATAAACGCCGGCAGCATCGAACGAGACCGCAACTTGAACCGGCGCGTTTTGTTCTTTCAGCCGGGAAGCCAGAATGATGTTTGCGGGAATGCTTTCTTGCGGCAGGGCCGGGGCCACGCGCGTACTGTCGCTATTTGGCATAATTGCCAATGCGGGAGGGGTCACACCGGCGTCGGGCAAGGTGAATTCGGCAAGTGTTTCCGCGACCTTTGGCGGACGCAAGAATTGTTCGTAGGGATCCAGCGCCCAATAGGTGAATGCCCCGACAACGGCGACAATGGCAGCACCGGCCAGTGCCCAATCGCGGCGAATGACCGGAAGCTTGAACTTTGCCGCCACGGGTGCCTGTGCCGTGCGGTCAACCGGGGCCGCGACATCGGCCTTGCGCGGCAGGAAGGCCATGGGTTTTGGTGCATCGGCAAAAATTGCCCGGGTCGAGAAACCGTCAAAAAAGCTGCGTGACGCCAGAGTCTTGGGGTTGAAGCCATTGTCGCGCGCGAACTTGCGGGCTTCCTCCAGCACTTCGGTGGTTGTGGCGGCAACGGCGGTTGCGCCGCGCTTGTCGGTGTCGCCGTAGGCGACGCTGAACCCGGAGATTGGCAGTGACGTGGCCTGGGCCATGGCCTGCCGGGCGTTTTCGTCTTTCGCCCGCGCTGTTAGGCCATGCAAATGCAACCGTTGCACCCAGATGTGATCGTCGGGCAAAAGCAGCATGGTGACAAAATCGGGGCCAACCGCGGCGACGCCCGCGGCACGCATTTCTGCGATTTTGGTGCCAAGGTCAGGGTCATCCAGACTGGCAAATCCAAGCAACGTCCAGTCTGTCGCTGCGGCGGGTTGCCAAAGCGAAAGCCCATCAACCGAAAGATCCAGCACCAGTTCTGGCTGCGTCATTTCCTCGAACGCCGATTGTCCCAAACCTGCGGAGGTTTGGCTGACAGCGGATATACCTTATAGAGCCAAGCTGCTTGGCATACCAGCGTAACAAATGGTTTATCACAGGTGGTAGTCTAATCGTGTATGTCTATATGACAGGCAACAATCCGCCGTTTGAAGGAGATTTTCATGCGTTTTATCCACGTTTTGGCCCTGCTTTCGGCCCTTTCCACCCCGGTTTTTGCCGAAGATTTGCCGCGCTTTGTCAGTGTGACGGGCGAAGGATCGGTTTTGGTGACGCCCGATATGGCCACGATCAGCGTTGGGGTCGAGACGCAAGGCGAGACGGCGGGGGTGGCTTTGCGGGCGAATTCCGAGGCGATGGCCAAGGTGATTGCGGTGCTGAAGGCGGCTGGAATTGAGGCGAAAGACATCCAGACCCAAGCGATCAACCTCAACCCGGTCTGGGACCAGAACCTGACCAATGAGCAGGGCGGCTCGGTGATTTCGGGTTATGCCGCCAGCAATATCGTCGGCATCCGTGTGGTAGAATTGGCGAAACTGGGGGATGTGCTGGATAAGGTGAGTGCGGCTGGGGCGAACACATTCAACGGCATTTCGTTCGGGTTGGTTGACCCCAAACCGGCGACGGATGAGGCGCGCAAGGCGGCGGTCGCCGACGCGCGGGCGCGGGCGCAGTTGTATGTGAATGCCGCCGGGGTGAAGCTGGGGCCGGTGATTTCGATTTCGGAATCGCCAGTTTCGTTTGGCGGACCGGTGCCGGGGGCAATGCTGCGGATGGAAGCCGATTCAATGGCCGTGCCGGTGGCTTCGGGCGAGATGAATGTGACCGCGCAGGTCGGAGTGGTGTTTGGGGTGGAGTGAGGGGGCGGTCCCGGAGCAGGTCCGGGACAGCCGGCTTCAGTTCACCGCCTTGGCCAGTGCCTGATCCAAATCGGCGATGATGTCCCTTACATCCTCGATGCCGATCGACAGCCGCACCTGATCGGGGGCGACGCCTGCGGCCATCTGCTGTGCCTCGGTCAATTGCCGATGCGTGGTTGAGGCGTTGTGGATGATCAGCGAACGCGCGTCGCCCAGGTTGGCGACATGGCTGAACAATTGCACCGAGTTGATGAGCTTTACGCAAGACTCATAACCGCCCTTGAGCGCGAATGTGAAAATTGCCCCGGCC
>JANMOK010000007.1:0-16449 GCA_031369165.1 Paracoccaceae bacterium | reverse complement strand
TTGAAACCTTGGCATGGGTTTTCCAATCGATGAACCCATAAACAACCTGCACGCCCGAGCGTTCCAGCTGGCGCGACTGGCGAATATTGGCCGCTTCATCAAAGCGCGCCTTCAGCTCAACCAATGCCGTCACCGATTTGCCCTCTTCCGCTGCGGCGCACAAAGCCGCGACGATGGGGGAATTGCGCGAGGTACGATACAGCGTCTGTTTGATGGCCACCACATCGGGGTCATGCGCTGCCTGCTCCAGAAACTTCACCACAATGTCGAAAGTTTCATAGGGATGGTGCAACAGCATATCTTTTTGGCGCATGGCCGCGAAAATATCCCCGTCAAAGTCCAGCACCCGTTCGGGCAAGCGCGGTTTGTAACGCGGCCACAGCAGATCTGGCCCCGCGTCGACGAGTATTTCCTTCAGATCGACGATACCCAATATTCCGTCGATTTCAAAAACTTCTTCCGCTGTTACGCCCAAGGCAGACACGATGGTCTTGCGTAAATCCTTGGGCGCGTTCACCGATATTTTCAAACGGATCACCCCGCCTCGGCGACGGCGTTTCAGTGCGGTCTCATACTCGCGCACCAGATCTTCGGCTTCTTCTTCCACTTCCAGATCGCTGTCACGCAGAACCGAAAACGTGCAATGCCCGACTTGAGCATAGCCCGGAAACAGTCTGCTGATGAACAATTGCAACAGGTCTTCCAGCGGAAGGAATTTGGCCACCCCGACAATTTGCAGGGGCACCTCAACAAACCGCCTGATTTGCGCAGGCACCGGCAACAAAGCGCTGAGTTCTTGGCCGTCGCCCAGTCGTTTCAGCTGCAATGCCAAGGCAAAGCCGCCATTGGGAATGAAGGGAAACGGATGCGCGGGATCAACCGCCAATGGCGTTAGAACCGGAAAAACCTGCTCGATGAAATAGGTTTCCAACGCCAGTTTCTCGGACTTTGTTACTTCGTCCGCCGAAATGATTTGCAATGCCTTTGATTTCAAACCGTACTTGAGCGCTAAAAAACAGCTTTGTTGCCTTTCCATCAATTTCCGCGCATTGGCGTCAATCTTTTGCAATTGCTCTTGGGGCGACATCCCGTCGGAACTTGGCTGGCTGATGCCATTGCGGATCATCCCGCGCAGTCCCGCCACCCGCACTGTGTAAAATTCATCCAGGTTTGAGGCCGAGATAGACAAGAACCGCACGCGTTCCAACATTGGCACCGCTGGATTTTCAGCTTCTTCCAGCACCCGCCAATTGAACGCCAGCCAACTGAGCTCGCGATTGAAAAATCGCATCGGACTGGTTGGAGAAATCGCCAGCGCCGCTGGCGAGTTTTCAAAGGCGTGATGCAGGAAATCCGCGTTGGTCATCGTCGACTTTTCGTCTGGGATTGTTACAGTTTTATGACTTTCCACCGCCCTGCCCCAGTTGTTTCAATACACTGGCCGCAAATGGCCGAGTGACTCCTCGCCTTTCGCGCATGGCAGCGCGATCCAACGCATCCACCACACGTTCGGCCGCATTGCCGTCGCGTTCAATGCGCAGGGCCAAAAAACCAATCACCCCTGGGGCTACATTAATCTGCCGGTCGGCGAACAGTTTTATCAACAGTACCTGCAGCAACGCTGAATCCGGCGCGTCGACCCGAACAAGCGGCATCGCTCCCAGCCGTGATGCCAGATCTGGCAATATTATCCGCCATCGCGCTGGCGGCTCGCATCCGGTTACAACCAACACGAGGCCTGCTTCGGCATGTGCGTTATACAAATGGAACATCGCCCGTTCCGTTGCATCCGCCTTTGTCGTTTCCAGCGTTTCTAACCGATCCAGGTCTTCAACCAAAATTGGCCGATTGCGCCGGAATCCTTGGTCCTCAAGCGCAATCAGACCGTCGAAATCTATGATATCTGCGCCCGAATCTGCCGCCCAGACCCGGGCCAAATGGCTCTTGCCGCTGCCCTTTGGCCCAACAAGCGCCAGTCGTGGCACCGCCCAATTCTGCCACTCGTCAAGAACAGTCATCGCATGTTCATTCGCCTGCGACACAAAAAAATCCTCGCGCCCCAAAGCGGCGCGACGCGGCAGATCAAAGCTAAGCTGTTCAGCCAACATCGTCATCGCCGGAAATAGCAGGTCCGCGATACAGCCTGCCTGCCAAATACTGCTCCAGAACGAACCGGCTTAACACGCCAATCGCCGCCGTCACCGGCACGGCCACCAACAATCCGGCAAAACCAAACAGGGCACCAAAAGCCGACAAGGCAAACATCAGCCAAACCGGATGCAAACCAACCGAACCGCCAACCAGTTTCGGCGTCAGAAAATTGCCTTCAACGGCCTGACCAACCAAAAATACCGCGGCCACCGCCACAATCAACCAAGGCTGACCCCAGAACTGAACCAGAGCCAAACCGACCGAAAGCAATCCGCCCAAAATCGAACCAACAAAAGGAATGAACGAAACCAAGCCGGCGAACAAACCAACCACGATGCCAAACTGCAGCCCGATGATCGCCAGGGACAGCGCATAAAAGGTGCCCAAAATGGCGCAGACGGTCAGTTGCCCGCGCACAAACCCGGCCAAAACCCGGTCGATTTCCTTGGCGATCTTGCGGATGGATCCAGCGTGCTCGCGCGGCAGCCAGCCATTGAGACGGGCGACGATATGATCCCAGTCAAGCAATAAATAAAACGCCACCACGGGTGCTACAATCAACAGAATGACGAAATCGACAATGGCCAAGGATGAGGACAGAACCGAGCTCAAAAGCTGGCCCCCTTTGGATTGCAATGTTCCCTGGAATGCCGAAAGGCTTTGCCAAAGCGTCGAATCCGCGCCAATCCACTGGGGAAACTTTGCGCGCAGAAAAGTCTGCAAAGCCGCAATGTATTCCGGCGCTGTTTCGATAAGATGCCTCGTTTGCCCCAGCAGCATCGGCACGATCAGCACCATGATCAAGACGATGCTCAGAACTGCGACCAAAGTGATAATGATGGTTGAGGTTACCCGCTTGAGTCCAAGTTTTTCCAGCCGGTCCGCTACCGGATCAAGGAAATAAGCCAGTGCGGCGCCGGCAACGAACGGCAGCAGAGCGTTGGACAACAGCCACAGCGCCAGCACCAGAATCGCCAACGCTATGCCCCAATAAGTCGTTTGTTCGCGCACGCTCAGAGTCATCCGCCGCTCCCTCTCAAACGAATTGCTCTCGGATCAAGCGCTCTTCCAAGCCGTGGCCCGGATCGAACAACAGCGTATGGGTCACCTTCGGCTCGGATCTTATTTCCACCCGCACCACATTGCGCACTTCGCTGGAATCCGCCACTGCATTGACCGGGCGTTTGTCGGCATCCATCACGTCGATAACGACGGTGGCTGTTGCCGGCAGCAGTGCGCCGCGCCATCGCCTTGGACGAAACGCCGACATTGCCGTCAATGCCAGAATATCCGCGCCAATCGGCAGAATTGGTCCGTGGGCGGAATAATTATAGGCGGTTGACCCTGCTGGAGTGCAGACCAGCGCCCCGTCGCACACAAGTTCGGCCAATCGCAGTTTCCCATCCACCGAAATGCGCAGTTTCGCCGCTTGCGGACCAGATCGCAGCAGCGACACCTCGTTGATCGCCAATGCCTCAGCGACATGCCCGTTCGCCTGCTCTGCTGCCATGTGCAACGGATGCACTTTGGCGGCTTCGGCCGCAGCCAACCGCTCCAGCAGACCATCTTCGAGAAACTCGTTCATCAAGAACCCCACGGTCCCCTGATTCATACCATAGACTGGCAAACTCAAAGTACGCGTGGCATGCAGACTGGCCAAAATAAATCCATCGCCGCCCAAAGCTACAATTACGTCAGCCTTGCTTGCGGGTGCGTCGCCATAGCGCTGCGTCAAGGTCTGCAGTGCCGCTTGGGCTGCAGCGGTTTTGCTGGCGCGAAAGCTGAGTTTGCTGAATTTCATATTGGCCCATTGCTTTGAAGCGCAATTTCACCCGCGCGGGCATTGAACTCAAGCCCCCAATATTCCCGATTGGCTCGGGCCCAGGCAAATAGCGCGGTTTCCGGTGCGAAACTTTTGCGCCGATGATGCCGCAAATCGGCGCAAAAATACGCGCTTTGCGGTTTCTGCCCGTTCGCAAACCGGTTATGGAAGGCGCAAAGCGCAAACCTGATAGGATCACCGCCATGACCGCAAATGTCCGCGACGCTGGATTTTTCACCGAAACGCTCGCGTCACGCGACCCCGAACTTTTTAACTCGATCACCCAAGAACTTGGCCGCCAGCGCGACGAGATCGAATTGATCGCTTCGGAAAACATCGTCTCAAAGGCGGTGATGGAGGCGCAGGGCTCGGTGATGACCAACAAATACGCCGAAGGCTACCCCGGCAAACGCTATTATGGGGGTTGCCAATACGTTGATATTGCCGAGAATCTGGCGATTGACCGCGCCAAACAGCTGTTCAACTGCGCCTTCGCCAACGTTCAGCCGAATTCTGGTTCACAAGCCAACCAAGGTGTCTTTAACGCACTTCTGAAACCCGGTGATACCATACTTGGGATGAATCTTGCCTCTGGCGGCCACCTCACCCACGGGGCCGCACCGAACCAGTCAGGAAAGTGGTTCAATGCCATACAATACGGCGTACGCCAGCAGGATAACCTGATCGACTATGATCAGGTTCAGGCTCTGGCAACAGAACATCGCCCTAAAATGATAATCGCTGGCGGTTCTGCCATCCCGCGCACCATCGACTTTGCCCGTTTCCGTGTCATCGCCGATTCTGTAGGGGCATACCTCCTCGTCGACATGGCGCATTTTGCCGGCCTGGTCGCCGGCGGCGCGCATCCCTCGCCCTTCCCGCACGCCCATGTCGCCACCTCGACCACCCACAAAACCCTGCGCGGCCCACGCGGCGGCATGATTTTGACCAATGACGAAACTATCGCCAAGAAGATCAACTCCGCCATCTTCCCCGGCATCCAGGGCGGCCCCTTGATGCATGTGATCGCCGCCAAAGCCGTGGCATTCGGCGAGGCCCTGCGCCCCGAATTCAAGACCTATACCGCCCAGGTGGTGAAAAACGCCCAGGCCTTGGCCGACGAACTGATGAAAGGCGGCCTCGCCATTGTCACCGGCGGCACCGACACCCATGTCATTCTGGTCGACCTGCGCCCCAAAGGCGTCAAAGGCAACGCAACCGAAAAGGCGCTTGGTCGCGCCCACATCACCTGCAACAAGAACGGCATTCCGTTCGATCCCGAAAAACCCACCGTTACCTCGGGCGTCCGCCTTGGCTCACCCGCGGGCACCACACGCGGCTTTGGTGAAACCGAGTTCCGCCTGATCGGCCGCCTGATTGTCGAAGTCGTCGATGGGTTGGCGGCAAACGGCGAGGAGCAAAACGCCGATGTCGAATCCGCCGTAAAAGCCAAGGTCAAAGTTCTGTGCGACACATTCCCGATCTACTAAAATGCCGCATGCCAAAAATCGCAGGAATTTTTTTACTTTTCGTTAATTAAGGCAGAACCATTCAAATTGTCGCCACATTCGTCAGCGATCTAGGTCTCCTGTTTTAACAAGTGTCACTGTGCTCTGGGGTTAGCATCGCGTCACCTTCACCAAGGGAGATGGCTATGGTAGCCACTATTTATTCTGGATACAAATACGGAACCTCCGCAGCCGGTACCGCCGGTGGCATTGTCACGTGGAGTTACGCCACGCTTCCGGGGCAAACCTATTCCTTCTCTGGCGCGATCGTTCAAACAGCATATCGCAATGCGATTGCTGCCGCATTTGCGGCGTGGGAAGCGGTCATCAATATCGATTTCGAATATGACGCATCCGATTCAAACAACAACAGCATCCGGCTGGGTTGGGATATAATTGATGGCACAGGCGGAACCGCCGCAGGCTCGACAACGCAAGTCACCGTGCGCACCGACTATGACGCGATCAAATATTCGGAAATCCGGTTCGAACTTGCCGAAGATTGGACAACGGACATCGTCGCCGATCCAACCGGCATAGATTTTTATGCCCAGGCACTGCGCCTTATCGGTCGCGCCCTTGGTTTGGCCCCTTCGACAGATGTGACCAGCGTCATGCACCCGACCGCTGGCGTTCGCGTGCTGTCAGCAACCGACCTGGCAAGCATCAAGGCGCTCTATGGCAACCCAATCGTCGTCGTCGCACCGACTGCCGAAGCCGACGAACTCAATGGAACCGCAGCCGCCAACACGATTGACGGCCTGGCGGGTGATGACGTCATCAGCGGTCTGGCAGGTGCCGACAAGCTTTACGGCAGCGCTGGCAACGACCAACTCTATGGCGGCCTTGGCAATGACATTCTGCGCGGCGGCGACGACGATGACTATCTCGACGGCCAATCAGAGAACGATACCCTTTATGGCGGCAACGGCAACGATGCAATGTTTGGTCAAACGGGCCAAGACAAACTGTATGGCGAAGCTGGCAACGACTATATCCTCGGCGGAACGGGCACCGATGTTGTTTCAGGGGGCGATGGTGACGACTATGTCAACAGCGGCGGCGGGTATGACACGTTCATCTTCGCCGTCGGCGATGACCACGACACTTTCGCCGCCTTTGCCAATGGTTTGGACAAGATCAACGTATCCACCTTTGATTACGCTACATTTGCCGCATTGAAACTCGATGCGCACCAAGCTGGGACCAGTGTTGTCATTCAGTTTAACGAAACTGATTCGCTAACAATCCAAAACTTCACTATGGCAATGATGACGGCGGGCGACTTCATTTTGTAAACCTCGCAGGTTGCCACATCAAATTTCGGCCTATCCTTGGCCACCCAACGCACGCCCCGCCTGAACGCGGGGCGTGATTTTTTGAGCGAAACAAGGAGTCATTTCTGAAATTTTTGCCGCAACAACTACAATTCGCGGACCCGTTCCGCCCGTTAGGCAGTTTCCCGCCTGCCTCTCAAACTTTTGCCACATTCGTAAACGAAATTGGCTAGGTATTTAGTGAGTGTGACTTTGCTTGGGGGCTAGCAGCGCGTCACCTTTGAAAAAAGGGAGATGGCTTATGGCCACGTATTCGGGCTTCAAATGGGGCGGCTCTGCCGCGCCAAGCGCTGGTGGTGTTGTCACTTGGAGCTTTGCGACCCTGGCAGGGCAAAGTTATTCCTTCACCTCTGCAATCCTGCAACAAGCCTATCGTGATGCGATTACTGCTGCCTTCAACCTTTGGGAATCGGTTGCCAACATCGACTTCCAATATGTTGCAACTGACGCCAAAAGTAACGACATCCGGCTTGGCTGGGATACAATTGACGGTGCCAGTGCGACCGTAGGCCAAGCGATAACTTACTACGCGCCGCGCACCGGCTATGACGCCATTTCCTTCTCGGAAATTCGCTTTGATACTGCCGAAAACTGGGCGGCAGGCAGCGACACCAGCGGCATCGATTTTTTCGCTGTCGCTGTGCACGAAATCGGCCACACCCTGGGTCTGGAGCATTCGACCGATCATGCCAGCATCATGTACCCCACGGTTGGAGCAGAAACGCTGTCTGCCAATGATATAGCGAATATTCGGGGACTGTACGGCGCACCCGGTGTGACCAGCGGCCCGACCCAAGGCAGTGACTCGCTAACCGGGACAGCGGCAGTCAACACGATTGACGGACTTGCGGGCAACGATTCCATTTCCGGCCTGGCGGGCAACGACGTCTTGCGCGGCGGCAACGACGCCGATTCCGTTAATGGCGGTTCTGGTGCCGACAGGATTTTTGGCGACGCTGGCAACGACACGTTGTATGGCGGAATTGGCAACGACCGCCTGGATGGGGGTGCAGGTGACGACGCCATCTTCAGCGGTTCTGGATACGACATTTTCGTCTTCAAAGCCGGTAGCGATAACGACACTTTCTCCAACTTCACCAATGCGTACGACAAGATCAATCTTCAAACCTATAATTTCGCCAGTTTCGCGGCCGTAAAAGCTTTAGCCCACCAAGCTGCCAGCAGTGTTGTGATAGACTTGGGTTCTGGTGACACAATCACGATTTCAAACTTTACAATGGCCAACCTGACGGCAGGCGACTTTATCCTTTAGGGCGCACCGGATCCGGGCTTTGGCGTGAAACGACTCGGTGCCAGAAATTCGCTGGCCGAAAACTTCGCGGCCAAATCGTAGCCGCCTCATAGCCATTTGCAATAAGACAACCTTTCATTTAGCCTTGCTTGCTATTGTGAACGAAAGCTCAAAGGGCAGAATTGCATGGCACTGAATCCGTTGAATTTTTTTGGTGGAGCCAAATGGGGTGCCGGCGCAGCAAAAACCGGCGGCGGATTGGTTTTGTGGAGTTACGGCGCCGTCGGCCCGGCCGCCGTTGACTTCAATTTTGGCGACGAAATTGCCGACCCATACTACAAAGAATATGTCGCCTATGCTTTTGATGTATGGGAATCGATTGCCAAGATTGATTTCAAACTGGTGGCCGACCCGGCCAGCCCGGCAATTCGCGTCGGATTCACCAATTCCGGTGATATTGACCCCAACACGACGGCCAATCGAACGACCGTTACTTTGCGCCCATCCTCGGCCTTCGACCAAATCACCAGCGCGGCAATTGGCATCGACCCCGATACCGATTGGCTGCGCGACCCCGTGCTTGACCCGGTGGGATTGTTATTGGCCGCCGATGTTCTGGCACAGGTAGCGCGCATATTGGGCTTGGATACGGCACCCGACGCCGCAAGTCTGCTCAACGGTCCGGCGATCCGCCCCTCTGCCGGCGACATCGCTGTCATAACCGGCATTTACGGTGCATCGGGCTATAGCTTGACAGCAACTGCAGGCAACGACCGCCTTCTCGCCGATTTTGGCGACAATATTCAGAGCGGCCTCGGCGGCGACGATTCCATCTGGGGCTATGGCGGTGCCGATATCCTGAACGGCAACGGCGGCAATGACCGACTTGATGGCGGCAGCGGCAACGATACTGTTAACGGCGGTAATGGCAGCGACCATCTTTTCGGTGGCATCGGCAACGACACCGTCAATGGCGGCATCGGTAACGATACTGTCAAAGCCAGCTTTGGCAACGATCTGGTCGATGGCGGCTCGGGCAACGACATCATCTATGGCGGCTACAACAACGACCGGCTGCTCGGTGGCGTCGGCAACGACAGGATTTACGGCGAAGTGAACGACGACGTGCTTGATGGCGGTGCCGGAATCGACATTATTGCCGGTGGCACCGGCAACGACAACCTGACCGGCGGCCTTGGCGCCGACAAATTCATCTTCGCGGCAGGCGACGCCGAAGATTGGATCGAAGACTTTGAAAATGGCATCGACAAGGTCGATTTGACTGCTTTTGGCTTTGCCAATTTCGCCGAAGTCCGCGCCCTGATGCACCAGTTTGACGGCGACACGAACATCGTGTTTGGCGACGGCGACAAGCTCAAGCTGATCGACCTGAAACTGATCAACGTCGACGCCTCCGACTTCATCCTCTAACTCACATCAAACCGCCGTTTGACAAAGCTGCCCGGTGCGGCCTCGACCACGCCAAGCACTGCCCCTGGCACGCGCGCGGGAACCTGCTGCGCTGATAGCCCCTTCAGCCAGCCATCCCAGTCGCCCCACCAGCTTCCCGGCGTCTCGGTCGCGCCCGCGAGCCAGCCTTCCAGCCCCTCGGCCGCCGCATCGCCATTGCTCCAGAACTGATATTTCCCGGCCGCCGGCGGATTGACCACCCCCGCAATATGGCCCGACCCGGCCAAGACAAAGCGCACCGCCGCATGGCTCATCATCCGCGCCCCGCGATAAACCGAATGTGCCGGGGCGATATGGTCCTCTTTGCTGGCGACATGGTAAACCGGCACCGTAATATCCGCCAACAAAACCGGCGAGCTCTGCACTACCAATGTATCCTTGGCAAAATTGTTCCGAGTATAGAACTGTTCCAGATAAAAATGGTGCACATGCGCGGGCATCGCGGTTGAATCGGCGTTCCAATACAGCAAATCGAACGGAAATGGCTCTTTTCCCAGCATGTAATTGTTCACGACATACGACCAGATCAGATCGTTTGATCGCAGCATGTTGAACGCATTGGCCATCGCGCTGGCGGGCAGATAGCCTTTTTCCATCTGGCCGTCGACCAATTGCACCGTCTGTTCATCGACAAACACCTGCAAATCGCCCGCATCCTCAAAATCAAGCTGCGAGGTGAAAAACGTCGCCGACGCCACCCGCTTGTCACCCTTTTTGTTCAACCAGGCCAGCAACGTGCCCGTCAGCGTGCCGCCAATGCAGTAGGACGCCAGATTGACCGATTTGACCCCGGTCTCGGCCAACACCTTGTCAATCGCGGCCAAGGCGGCCTGCATGTAACTGTCCCAGGTTTCACCCTTTTGCGCTTCATCCGGGTTGACCCATGAAATCATGAACACGGTGTACCCCTGTTCAACCAACCATTTTACCAATGATTTCTTGGGGTTAAGGTCGAGGATATAATATTTGTTGATCCAGGGCGGAATGAACAGCACCGGCGTTTTTTGCACGTTTTCAGTCGCGGGCGCGTATTGGATCAGCTGCAGAACTTCGTTCTGCCAGATCACCGACCCCGGCGTTATCGCAACATCGCGGCCCACCTCGAAGGCGGTCATATCGGTCTGGCGGATCAGCAGCTTGCCCTTGCCGCGCTCGACGTCCTCAAGCATCATTTTCAGCCCGCGCACCAGATTTTCGCCCTTTTGCGCGGCCGTCGCCTCCAAGACTTCCGGGTTCAGGGCGAAAAAATTCGCCGGATTCATCGCCTCCAGGAACTGGCGGGTGTAAAAATCAACCTTGCGCCGCTCTTTTGGTGCCATCTCGCCAACCGAATGCACCGCATCCTGCACGGCGCCGCTGGCCAGCAGATAGCTTTGCTTGACGAATTCAAACAAGGCGTTCTCCTGCCATTGCTTGTGCTCAAACCGCTTCCCGGCACTGGCCATATGCGGCAGTTTCACCTCGGGAATCGATTCTGCGCCCAGCCATTTCAGCGTGCTTTGCTGCATCAGCGCCGCCTGCGCTTGCCAGTATTCCAGGGTCGCATCGGCGACTTGTTGGGGATTGTCGAACAATACCCGCAGTAATTCGCCGTAACTGGGTGCCAAATTCAGCGGATCAGCCTCGGCTGGCGCATCCGCGTCCATCTGACCCTGCATCATCCGCAACCAGATTTGCTGCGAAAGCTCGGTCGCCTCGGCGATATTCTTTGCGAATGCTTCGCCCTGTTCGCTCAAAGTTGCGGTTGCTGGTACTGGATCGTTCATTTTGTGACCGCCTCCGCGTCTTGCCCCCCATCGGGCGATTGCGCTAGTCTAGCCCATTCACCCCCCAACAGGGAACCACAGCTTGCATCGGCCTATTGTTTCAACTTTGCTATTGATTTTGTCGGCGTGCGACACGCCCGCAGACGCGGACCCAAGCCAATTTCAACCCTCCGTATTCGCCATGAACGCACCCTGGCCACGGCTGCTGCCATTGGCCGAATTCGAAGCAACTGCCAGCTCCAGCCCGCAAAACATGGCGATTCAGCGAGACCAGGCGCAGACCCTGGCCATTCGCGCCGCAGCGCTCGCTGCACGCGCGCGACTGGCATCCGGCGAAATTCTGTCCGCGCAAGAACGGGCGCGCCTTGTCGCCGCCGCCGCACTTTGGACCGGGCCGTGAATAGACGCTTTTCCTGGCGGCAATCGCCGCCTATAAGCCGCTCAAAGCCCAGTGGAATAAGCCCATGCAAGAAGAATTTTACCGCATCAAACGCCTGCCGCCCTATGTGTTTGCCGAAGTCAATCGCCTGAAAGCCAAATACCGCGCTGGCGGCATGGATATTATCGACTTTGGCATGGGCAATCCCGATATGGATACGCCGCCGCATATCGTGCAAAAACTGATTGAAACCGTGCAAAAACCGCGCACGCATCGTTATTCCGCGTCCAAAGGCATTCCCGGGCTGCGCCGCGCTCAAGCGGCGTATTATGAGCGTCGGTTCAACGTTAAACTAAACTCCGAAACCGAAGTTATTGCCACGCTGGGTTCCAAAGAGGGGCTGGCCAATCTGGCGATGGCCATTACTGGCCCGGGCGATGTGATGCTGGTGCCTAACCCTTCCTATCCGATCCACCCGTATGGTTTCATGATTGCTGGCGGAACTTTGCGCCATGTTCCTGCTTTGCACGATGGAAAGTTCAACCCTGAAGAATTTTTGCGGGCGCTCGAACGTGGCGTGATGCATTCGGTGCCCAAACCGGTTGCCGTGGTGGTTTCCTTCCCGTCCAACCCCACCGCGCAAGTGACCGACCTTGGTTTTTACCGCGACCTGATTGCTTTCGCCAAGAAACACCAGCTCTGGGTTCTGTCCGATCTCGCCTATGCCGAGATCTATTTCGATGGCAATCCACCGCCCTCGATCTTGCAAATCGACGGTGCGCGCGATGTGGCAGTTGAATTTACCTCGCTTTCCAAAACCTATGCCATGCCCGGCTGGCGCATGGGCTTCGCAGTTGGCAACGAACGCCTGATTGGAGCCCTAACCCGCATCAAATCCTATCTCGATTATGGTGCTTTCACCCCGGTGCAGGTCGCGGCTGCAGCCGCGCTCAACGGCCCCGATGATTGCATCGACGAAATCAGGGGCATCTACAAATCCCGCCGCGACGTGCTGATTTCCAGCATGGCCGCAGCGGGTTGGGACATCCCCTCGCCGCCCGCCACGATGTTTGCCTGGGCGCGGGTGCCCGAACACTTTCACAATGTCGGCTCGATGGGGTTTTCCAAGATTCTGCTGAAAGAGGCCGGCGTCGCCGTCGCGCCGGGCATCGGATTCGGCGAATATGGCGAGGGCTTCATTCGCCTCGGACTTGTCGAAAACGAACATCGCATCCGCCAAGCAGCCCGTGGAGTGCGCAAAGTCTTGCAGAATGCGGACAATTTGCTTTCTGCCTATGATCCGGAGGCAAAGGATTGAGCGAATGGGATTGGGCGCATCAAAAGGGCGAAACCGAAGCCACCATCGCCATGCTGCGCGATGAGGGCGCGATAAAAGACGGCGCCATCATCACGCTTGACCTCGAATTTGTCCCCGCTGTTGAAGATGCCGATCGCGACGCCTTTGAGAAAGCGCTGAAAACTTTCGGCTATCACCTCACCTCGGACCCCGACGACGATGGAGTCGAAGTCGCCGTCCCCAACCTGCCCTTCACCGTTCACGACATCTGGCTGCACGAGGAACGCACCACCAAACTGGCGCTGGCACGCGGCTTTCAACCCGACGGCTGGGGGTTTTTCGAACCCTAACCGCCAATTGCCAATCCGCGCCAAAGCCCGTATCACCCAGCCAAACCAATCCGCCGGAGCCGACAATGCCCAGACCGCTGCGTATCGCCATAGCAGGCTTGGGCAATGTCGGTGTTGGCGTTGTCAAAATCCTCCAACAAAACGTCGAACCAATCGCCCAGCGTGCTGGTCGCGCCATCGAGATCACCGCCGTTTCCGCCCGCAACCACGCCCGTGATCGCGGCATCGATATATCGAAATACGACTGGTCCGAAGACCCGGTCAAACTGGCCGAACGCCCGGATACTGATTTGGTTGTCGAAGTCATCGGCGGTGAAGATGGACCCGCCAAACTGGTGATCGAACACGCGCTCAACAACGGCAAACACATCGTCACCGCCAACAAAGCCCTGCTCGCCCGCCACGGCCAAGCCCTTGCCGAAACCGCCGAATCCCACAACCTCGCCCTGCGCTACGAAGCCGCCGTTTGCGGTGGCATCCCCATCATCAAGGCGCTAACCGAGGGGCTGGCCGCCAACAAGATCACCCGCGTCATGGGGGTGATGAACGGCACCTGCAATTACATCCTGACCATCATGGAAAAAACCGGCGCTGACTATGCCCACGTCCTGCAAGATGCGCAAAACCTCGGCTATGCCGAAGCCGACCCCGCCTTTGACGTTGGCGGCATGGACGCCGCGCAAAAACTGGCGCTGCTCGCCGCCGCCGCCTTTGGCACCCGCATCGATTATGACGGCATCGCCGTTGAAGGCATCGACCACATCAGCCTGACCGACATAACCCAAGCCCGCGATATGGGCTTTTCGATCAAGCTTCTCGGCGTCGCCCGCATGACGTCCGCTGGTCTGGAGCAGCGCATGCAGCCCTGCCTCGTGCCCGAAACCTCACCGCTTGGCCAACTCGATGGCGTCACCAATATGGTGGTTGTGGAAGGTGATTTTATCGGCCAAACCGTCTATCGCGGCCCCGGTGCCGGGGCTGGCCCCACCGCCAGCGCCGTGGTTGCCGACATCATCGACATCGCGCGTGGCCTGATCATCCCCACCTTCGGCATCCCGGCAACCAGCCTCAAACTAGCCCCCCGCGCCACCTCGGGCGTCGATGCCGCCTATTACCTGCGCTTCTCGCTTTCCGACCGCCCCGGCGCACTGGGCCTCGTTGCCACCGCGCTTGGCAACCACGGCATCTCGATCAACCGCATGCGCCAGTACGGCCACGACAGCACCGTCGCGCCGGTCCTGATCGTCACCCATGCAACTGCACGCGCCAATCTGGATGCCGCGCTGCAAGACATCGCCAAAATAGACGTCTCCCTCGCCCCGCCCGTCGCCATTCGTATCGAAACCGTTTGACCCGAAAGGACTGCCATGTCCGAAACCGAACTTTTCGCCGACCGTATGCTTTCCCTCGGCCTCGCCCGCGTTTCCGAAGCCGCCGCCATTGCTGCAGTCAACGAAATCGGCCGCGGTGACGAAAAATCAGCCGATGCCGCTGCGGTTGACGCCATGCGCACCCAGTTGAATCTGCTCGACATCGCCGGTGTCGTCGTCATCGGCGAAGGCGAACGCGATGAGGCACCGATGCTCTATATCGGCGAGAAAGTCGGCACCGGCAACGGTCCCGGCGTTGACATCGCGCTCGACCCGCTGGAAGGCACCACGCTGGCGGCGAAAGACATGCCCAACGCCCTCACCGTCATCGCCATGGGCCCGCGCGGCTCGATGCTGCACGCGCCCGACGTCTATATGGAAAAAGTCGCTATCGGCCCCGGCTATGCGCCCGGACTGGTGCACCTTGGCATGTCCCCCAGCGAACGCATCCACGCGGTTGCAAAAGCCAAAGGCTCCAAAGCCTCTGACATCATGGTCTGCGTCCTCGAACGCCCGCGTCACCAAGCCCTGATCGACGAAATCCGCGCCTGCGGGGCCCGCATCCGCCTGATCACCGACGGTGACGTTGCCGGCATCATCCATTGCGCCGAAACCGCCAAAACCGGCATCGACCTGTATATGGGTTCTGGCGGCGCACCCGAAGGTGTGCTGGCGGCAGCAGCGATGAAATGCATGGGCGGCCAGATGCAGGGGCGTCTGATATTCCGCAACGATGACGAACGCAACCGCGCCCGCAAGGCCGGAATCACCGATTTTGACCGCATCTATGACCGCGACGATATGGTCCGCGCCGACGTGATCTTCGCCGCCACCGGCGTCACCGATGGCTCCGTCGTGCGCGGGGCGCATCGTGACGGCGATTATCTGGAAACCGAAACAATCCTGATGCGCTCCAAAACCGGCTCGGTGCGCAGGCTGCTGTATCGGGCGAAAGTTGCCTGAAGCAGTGCCCTGCCCTTGCGCGGTGCACAGCGCCAAAGCAATGACGGGTAGGGGACGTTTGTCATTCCCGCGAAGGCGGGAATCCAGAGGCCACCCCGCAACTCAACCCCGGATAATGTCCGGGGTGACAGCGGCGGGTGCATTCGACGCCGATCCGAACGGAAGCAGAAACCTCTGCGGGGCAAAGTTTTCCCGTTCAGCCACAACGGTGCCGGGCTTGCCCGCCTCACGCGCGAAAGATGTCCCGCGACCGACCGGGTGGGCGAATCGCGCCCCTCGCTGGCGCGACCTCACTCCCTCACCCGCCTGCGGGGGAGGGTTGGGGTGGGGGCATTCATCGCCCGAACTGAACAAAAACATCGCCATACCCGCCACACCGGACTTGATCCGGGGTCCAGTTCCGCTGTTGCTCTGGATGTCCGCTTTCGCGGGAATGGCACGCCTTTCACGCTATGCCCACCCTTCATCGCGCGGCGCGACCCGCGCCAATGCAATCCATCACCCACCGGCTGCACTGTTTCTATTCGTTTGCAATGATGCCGACCTGAACGGAAATAGGAAACAGTGCGGGGCACTGTTTTCCCGTTCAGCCACAATGGTGCGGGGCGATCTCTCACAGCGAACCAACGAAAGTGCCGCGCCTGCCTGGCCTGGTGCGAACGCACCTGCCAAGGGCAGGCAGGTGCGGCACGAGACGCTTTGGCGTCCGTGCGTGCTTGAGGAATCGTCGTGGCCAGCGAGGGTCACTCGCCCCTCTCTGGATCGAAGGCGCAGACCCGCACCC
>JANMOK010000417.1:0-3210 GCA_031369165.1 Paracoccaceae bacterium | reverse complement strand
GCGGCCGACGTGGTGCTGGTGATCGGGGCCAATCCGACCGACGGCCACCCGGTGTTTGCCTCGCGGCTGAAAAAACGGCTGCGGGCCGGGGCGAAGCTGATTGTGATCGACCCGCGCCGGATTGACATGGTGCGCACGCCGCATGTGGAGGCGGCGTATCACCTGCCGCTGCGACCGGGCACCAACGTGGCGGTGATCACGGCGCTGGCGCATGTGATTGTGACCGAGGGGCTGTGTGACGAGGAATTTGTCCGCGCCAACTGCGACTGGTCGGAGTTCGAAGACTGGGCGGCGTTCGTTGCAGAATCGCGGCATGCGCCGGAAGCGGTGGGATTGTTGAGCGGGGTTGATCCGCAGACCATCCGTCAAGCCGCGCGGTTGTTTGCCACTGGCGGCAACGGGGCGATTTATTATGGGCTGGGGGTGACCGAACATTCGCAGGGCTCCACCACGGTCATTTCGATCGCCAATCTGGCGATGGCGACCGGCAACTTGGGTCGTCCGGGAGTTGGCGTGAACCCGTTGCGCGGGCAGAACAACGTGCAGGGCGCCTGCGATATGGGGTCGTTCCCGCATGAATTGCCGGGCTATCGGCATATCTCGGACGATTCGACCCGCGATATTTTCGAGAAACTGTGGGGGGTGAAATTGCTGGACGAACCGGGGCTGCGCATCCCCAATATGCTGGATGCGGCGGTCGATGGCTCGTTCAAGGGCATCTACATTCAGGGCGAGGATATTTTGCAATCCGACCCCGACACCAAGCATGTTTCCGCCGGTTTGGCAGCAATGGAATGTGTGGTGGTGCATGATCTGTTTCTGAACGAGACGGCGAATTACGCGCATGTGTTCTTGCCGGGTTCGACTTTTTTGGAAAAGGACGGCACATTCACCAACGCCGAACGGCGGATCAACCGGGTGCGCAAGGTGATGGCACCCAAGAACGGTTACGGCGACTGGGAGGTGACCCAGATGCTGGCCCGGGCTTTGGGGCAGAAATGGGATTATACCCACCCTTCGCAGATTATGGATGAAGTGGCGGCGACGACGCCGAGTTTTGCCGGGGTCAGTTATGATCTGCTGGAGCGTGAAGGCTCGGTGCAATGGCCGTGCAACGAGAAGGCACCGACCGGCACGCCGATCATGCATATTGGCGGGTTTGTGCGCGGCAAGGGCAAGTTCATCGTCACCGAATATATCGCAACCGACGAGAAGACCGGGCCGCGCTTCCAGCTGTTGCTGACCACGGGGCGGATCTTGAGCCAGTATAATGTCGGGGCACAGACGCGGCGGACCGAGAATGTGGTCTGGCATTCTGAAGACCGGCTGGAGATTCATCCGCATGACGCCGAAGTCCGCGGGGTCAAGGATGGCGACTGGGTGCGCATTGTCAGCCGTTCCGGCGATATCTCCTTGCGGGCAACGATCACCGATAGGGTGGCGACCGGGGTGGTGTACACTACGTTCCACCATGCCACCTCGAACGCCAATGTCATCACCACCGATTATTCCGACTGGGCGACCAATTGCCCGGAATACAAGGTGACGGCGGTGCAGGTGTCGCCCTCGAACGGGCCGACAGATTTTCAGGTGGAATACGAGGCGCAATCAAAGGCGGCACGGCGGATCATGCCCTTGGTGGCGGCGGAATAGGCGGTGCAGGCGTTTCAACCCGTGCCGCGGCTGGCCTTTACGCCGCTGGGGTTTGCGGTGGGCAGCCGAGATATTGCCGAGGAAACCCCGGTCGCTTTTTCCTATGACGGCACCACCCATGCGGTGATGATGGCAAGTCCGGCGGATATGACGGATTTCGCGCTGGGTTTCAGCATCACCGAAGGGATCATCCGCGATCCGGGGGAAATCGAGGACATGACGATTGTTGAACATGGCGGTGGCATCGAGGTGCAGATGCGCCTGGCCAATGATGCCAGTCGGGATTTGAACACGCGACGTCGCGTGTTGGCCGGGCCGGTGGGCTGCGGGTTGTGCGGGATCGATTCCATCGAGGCAGCGCTGAAACCGGCGCGTGTGGTTCAATCCAAGGCAAAGTTAACGGCGGCGGACGTGGCGCAAGCGGTGCAGATGTTGTCGCAAAATCAGCCAATGAATGCCAAGACGCGGGCGGTTCATGCCGCCGGTTTTTATCGGCCAAACGGCGCGATGCTGGTGCGCGAGGATGTCGGTCGGCACAATGCGCTGGACAAGGTGATCGGCGCGATGGTTCGGTCCGACTTGGATGGGTCAGTCGGAGCGATTGTGATGACCAGCCGGGTGTCGGTCGAGATTGTGCAAAAGGCGGCGGCGAGTGGCTGCGCGTTCATTCTGGCGGTGTCGGCCCCGACGGCATTGGCGGTGCGGATGGCGGAAATGTCGGGGATAACTTTGGTCGCCGTTGTGCGTGGTGCGGAGTTCGAAGTTTTCACCCATGGCCAGCGGGTCAAGACAAACGAGGTGCTGCATGTCGCCGAGTAAGTTGGTCTATATGGCCAATCAGATTGCCGGGTTTTTCAGCTCGCAGCCAGATGAGGCGGCAGTGCTAGGTATTGCCGGGCATATCAATTCGTTCTGGGAACCGCGGATGCGCACCGAGTTGTTTGGCATCATGGATCGCGGTGGCGAAGGGTTGAGCGCCTTGGTGATGGCGGCGCGAGGTTTGATCAGGGTGCCGAAAGACCAGGGTCAGCACCCATAACTTTAACGAAGAACTGGATGACTACGTGCTGAACCTCAGTCACGAGGCGCAATTGGTGGTGAAAAAGCCGCCAGCCGACATCGGCGGCCAGCCTCGCAAATGTCGGCAATGCGAATAAACTGAAGATGGAACGGGGTGTTCTTCAACCTCGGACAATCCTGGCAGCGTCTGCTTCAACCAAACATTGGTGCGAGGTGATCGTTGAGGAACATCCCGGCGGGGTCGAACTTGCGGCGGAGCGTTTTGAACGCGTCGTATTTCTCGAACTGGGATGCCAGACGCTCTGCCGTCATGAAATGCAATTTGCCCCAATGCGGTCGGCCTCCCTGTGCGAACAGTCTCTGATCGCACATTTTCAGATAGGACCAATAGTCGGTGCCGGGCTTGCCGGATACCGAAATTACCACCGAATCGCGCTGGTAGAACGGACTGAGCCAGGCCTGATCTGCCGCCACAAAGCGGACCTCCATGGGAAAGATAGCGTCCGGAAGGTTGCGGAGCATGAATTCCCGTTGTTC
>JANMOK010000396.1:0-2926 GCA_031369165.1 Paracoccaceae bacterium | reverse complement strand
TTCGACAAGAACCCGGCAAACCCGATTTGGGTCAGCGGAATCCCGACCCCCGTAATCGCCAGAGTACCAATCATCATCGCCCAAAACGTATAGGGAATTTTCGCCCGCAACCCGCCGTAATTGCGCATGTCCTGCTCGTGGTGCATGGCGGTGATCACCGACCCGGCCCCCAGAAACAGCATCGCCTTGAACGCCGCATGGGTGAACAGATGGAACATCGCCGCCTGATAAACCCCCACCCCGGCCGCAGCGAACATATAGCCCAGTTGCGAGCAGGTCGAATAGGCAATCACCCGCTTGATGTCGTTCTGCACCAGCCCGACAGTCGCCGCAAAAAACGCGGTTGACGCCCCAACCACCACGATGAAATTCTTCGTCCCCGGCGCGAATTCAATCAGCGGCGACATGCGGCAGACCAGAAACACCCCCGCCGTCACCATCGTTGCCGCATGGATCAAAGCCGAAACCGGCGTCGGACCTTCCATTGCATCGGGCAGCCAGGTGTGCAAAAACAACTGCGCCGACTTGCCCATCGCGCCGATGAACAACAGCAACGCCAGCACCTCGGCGGCATACCAATCGTGCCACAAAAACGTAATCGAACTTTCCGCCAGTTTCGGCGCGGCGGCAAAAACATCGTCGAAATTGATCGAATCGACCATCAGATACAGGCCGAATATCCCCAAAGCGAAACCGAAATCGCCGATCCGGTTGACGATAAACGCCTTGATCGCCGCCGCATTGGCGCTTGGCTTGCGGTAATAAAACCCGATCAAAAGGTAAGACGCCACCCCCACCCCTTCCCAGCCGAAAAACATTTGCAACAAATTGTCCGATGTCACCAGCATCAGCATGGCAAAGGTGAAATATGACAGATAGGCAAAGAACCTTGGCTTGTAGCTTTCGCCATCTCGCCAGTTGGCGTCGTGGTCCATATAGCCCCACGAATACAGGTGAACCAAAGCCGACACCGTGGTCACAACCACCAACATCACCTGGGTCAGCCGGTCCATCCGTATCGCCCAATCGGCGCTCAGCGAGCCGCTTTCGACCCAGCGCAAAATCGAAATGCTCTCGCCATGCTCATAGGAACCAAAGAACAACACCCACGACAGAGCACAGGCCAGAAACAATGCCCCGGTCGATACCGCCAAAGCCGCCTGCTCGCCAATGATCCGCCAGCCAAAGCCGCAGATCAGTGCACCAATCAACGGCGCAAAAAGAATGATCGTCGGCATATTCAACCCTTCATCATGTTGACGTTTTCCACGTCAATCGAGCCGCGGTTGCGGTAAAAACACACCAATATCGCCAAGCCAATGGCGGCTTCGGCGGCGGCAACGGTCAAAACAAACATGGTAAACACCTGCCCCACCATGTCGCCCAGATGCGCCGAAAAGGCGACAAAGTTGATATTCACCGCCAACAGCATCAGCTCGATCGACATCAGGATGACGATGATGTTCTTGCGGTTAAGGAAGATGCCAAAAATGCCGATGACAAACAGCAAGGCTGCGACGGTCAGGTAGTGCTCTAAACCAATCATATCCCCGCCCCCGGCTTCGCATCGACCATCGCAATCGCCGCTTTCGGGTCGCGGTACATCTGCGCCAGCACGTCCTGCCTTTTGATGTCGGTCCTATGCCGCAGGGTCAAGACAATCGCCCCGATCATCGCGGTCAGCAAGATCAGCCCGGCGGTCTGGAACAGATAGACGTATTTGGTATACAACAACTTGCCCAAAGCCACAGTGTTTTCAACGTCTTCCGGGGCCGGGCTCACTGCTTGCCTTAAGGCCGGAGCATTGCCGGCAAACACCCAGTTGCCAAACACCAGACCCAATTCAACAATCAGGATCAGCCCGACCAACAGCCCAATCGGCAGATATTTCGCCAGCCCGCTTTTCAATTCGACAAAATCGACGTCCAGCATCATCACCACGAACAAAAACAGCACCGCCACCGCGCCGACATAGACGATCATCAGCAGCATGGCGATGAACTCCGCCCCCATCAGCACGAACAGGCCGGCGGCGGAAAAGAAGGTCAGGATCAGCCACAATACCGAATGCACCGGGTTGCGGGCCAAAACGACCAGCAAGCCCGCAGCCACCGCCACGCAGGCGAACAGGTAAAATGTCAGGACCGTGATGGTCATCCGTGCTTCCTTCTACTTTCTGCTTCCCCGGATTTAATCCGGGGCCTTCTTTCCTTCACCGCAGTAGACCCGGATCAAGTCCGGGGCATCCAGCCCTTGCACACCCGCGCCCGCGCATTCCTACACCCGTTACTCCAGGTGTTGCGCAATCCTCAAAGCAGCGCACGCACCACTCACCCGCTTCCCCGGGCCTGCCCCGGGACCTCCTTCAAACTTCTCCAGGCGATCCCGGATCAAGTCCGGGACAGCGGCGTTTTCCCTACCGATACGGCGCATCCAACTCGATATTCTTGGCAATCTCCGCCTCCCAGCGGTCACCATTGGCCAGCAATTTTTCTTTATTGTAGAACAATTCTTCCCGCGTCTCGGTGGCGAATTCGAAATTCGGCCCCTCGACAATCGCATCGACCGGGCAAGCCTCCTGACAGAACCCGCAATAGATGCACTTGGTCATGTCGATGTCATACCGAGTCGTCCGTCGCGAGCCGTCTTCCCTTGGCTCGGCGTCAATCGTAATCGCCTGCGCCGGACAAATCGCCTCGCACAGCTTGCAGGCAATGCACCGCTCCTCGCCATTGGCATAGCGGCGCAGCGCGTGCTCGCCCCGGAAACGCGGGCTCAAAGGCCCCTTCTCGTGCGGATAGTTCAGCGTCGCCTTGGGCGCGAAGAAATACTTCATGCCAAGGCCGAAACCTTTCAAGAAATCGACGAGGAAGAAGTACTTGGTGGCGCGGGTCCAGTCGATTTGGGTCATTGCAGTTTCTCCGTC
>JANMOK010000367.1:0-4616 GCA_031369165.1 Paracoccaceae bacterium | reverse complement strand
AGCTTGGCGCGAATATCCAGCATCACCGCTTGCTTTAAGGTTCGCACTGTGCCGGTTAGCACCGCTTCGCTTGGAATGACGTTGTGGATCGTTCCGGCATGGATGTTGGTGACCGACACCACCGCATTGTCCAAGGGATCCAGCTGTCGTGACACGATAGAGCCGATGGCCTGCGCCATTTGCACCGCCACATTGACCGGATCAACCGACAGATGCGGGTAGGCCGCATGCGCACCTTTGCCGGTGATGGTGATGTCAAACACATCCGCCGCCGCCATGCAGGGGCCCGCCGTCATGGCGAAAGTTCCCTCGGCCATGTTCGGCCAGTTGTGCAGGGCATAGACTTGGCTGATGGCAAATCTGGCCATGATGCCTTCCTCAACCATGATCCGCCCGCCGCCTGCGCCTTCTTCGCCGGGCTGGAAGATCAGCGCAACACGGCCAGCGAAATTGCGGGTTTCGGCAAGGTAACGGGCAGCACCCAACAGCATCGTGGTATGGCCATCATGGCCGCAGGCGTGCATTTTGCCGGCGGTTTGCGATTTCCAGGCGATATCGCGGGCTTCCAGTATCGGCAAAGCATCCATATCGGCGCGCAGACCTATGGTTGGGCCGGGGGTTTTGCCGTTGATCAGGGCGACAATTCCGTTATGGGCGATGCCGGTGAGGATTTCATCGACACCGAATGCTTGCAGTTTTTCGATGACAAATGCTGCGGTTTGCACGGTATCCAGCAACAGTTCCGGGTGCTGGTGCAAATGCCGGCGCCAGGCCTTCATATCGTCGGAAAAGGCGGCGATTCGGTTGATGATCGGCATGGCGGCTCCGCTTTGGTTCGGGCGGATTTGGCGCGTTGCCAGCCGGGCCGTCAATGCGGCTTTTCATGCGAAATAGGATTGGCTAGGGTCAGACATGGCAAACGGCATCGATGCGTCTTTGGCTGGCTTGGACCGGCTCTTGGAAATAATGCGGCGCTTGCGCGACCCGGTGACGGGCTGTCCGTGGGACATCGAGCAGAATTTCGCGACGATTGCGCCCTATACGATCGAAGAAGCCTACGAAGTTGCCGATGTGATTGAACGCCACGCGTGGGGCGAACTGCCTGGCGAGCTGGGGGATTTGCTGTTGCAGGTGGTCTATCACGCGCAAATGGCCGATGATGCCGGGCTGTTTGGGATTGACGCGGTGATCGAGGCGATTTGCGCCAAGATGGTCGCCCGGCATCCGCATGTGTTTGGCGGTGAATCGCGCGACAAAACAGCCGGGCAGCAGGTGCTGGACTGGGAAAAAGCCAAGGCCGCGGAACGTGAAGGACGGGTGCTGGATGGCGTTGCCGCTGGATTGCCCGCGCTGACGCGGGCGGTCAAATTACAGAACCGTGCGGCGCGTGTAGGTTTCGACTGGCCGGATATATCGCATGTTGTCAACAAGTTGATCGAGGAAGCTCAGGAACTGAGCGAAGCGCGTGATCGTCTGAGCGAGGGCGAAATTGCCGATGAGTTTGGCGATATGATGTTTGTTTTGGCCAATTTGGCACGCCACCTGAAAATAGACCCCGAAGCCGCTTTGCGCGGGGCGAATGCCAAGTTCATGCGCCGATTTAACCGGGTCGAGGAATTGCTGCAACGATCTGGCAAGACTTTTGCGCAATCGGATTTGGCCGAGATGGATGGACTTTGGGACCAGGCCAAATTCGAAGAAAAAGTCGGGCAATAATTTCTGATTGCTTTAATCGGGTATTGACCTGAGTGTTTTAGTCGGATTAGAAGCAGCGACATTTTTCAGGAGCTGCGGATGTTGAAAACGACTTATGTGATGATCGCATTGCTTGGCTTTGGCCAAAGCGTTTTGGCGCAGGAAGTGAACGTCTATTCCGCTCGCCAGCCCGAGCTGATTGAGCCAATTTTTCAGGCTTTCACCGGCGAAACCGGCATCAATGTCAACTCGGTCTTCATGGACAAGGGAATGATCGAGCGGCTGACCGCCGAGGGCGAGCATTCGCCGGCCGATCTGATTCTGACCACCGACATTGCCAACCTCAGCGCGATTGTCGCCTCCGGGGTGACGCAGCCGGTGAAGTCGGCGCTGATTGAGGCAGCCATACCCGCCGAATTTCGCGATCCCGGACAGATGTGGTTTGGCATAACCCTGCGTGCGCGGGTCATCTATGCTTCGCGCGAGCGGGTGGCCGAAGGGGAAGTCACTACTTATGAGGACTTGGCCGATCCAAAATGGCACGGTCGGCTGTGCACCCGATCGGGCTTGCACAATTACAATCTGGCGCTTTTGTCGGCCGAAATCGCCCATCACGGTGCTGAAGGCGCGCAAATCTGGGCGGCGGGGCTGAAAGCCAATTTGGCCCGGCGCCCGGAAGGTGGCGACCGCGACCAAGCCAAGGCGATTTGGTCGGGGGTGTGCGACATTGCTTTGGGCAACACCTACTATATCGGCGAGATGATGCAGGATGACGAGCAGAAACAATGGGCGCAAGCGGTTCGGGTCGATTTTCCGATATTTGAGGATGGCGGCACCCATGTAAATATTTCCGGCATGGCGATGACAAGTTCAGCCCCAAATCACGAAAACGCTCTGAAACTGATGGAGTTTCTTGTGTCGCACAAGGCACAGGAACTTTATGCGAACCTCAATTTCGAATATCCGCTGGCGGCTGGGGTAGCGGTTCCGCCGCTGGTCGATAGCTGGGGAAGTTTGACTTCGGACAACACCAGCCTTGCCGATATCGCCGCCAATAGGGCGCAAGCGGTGACGATTATGGAAAACGTCGATTTCGACGGCTAAATCTGGACGGGGCATGCGCGCAATAGCAGTTCCCCTGCCCCTCGTCCTGCGCTAAGAAAGCGCAAAATCATGCCAGGTCGGGATGGGGCAAATGGCAGGCGAAACCATCATCGAACGTTGCGAGGCCGGCGGCCTGCGGATGACCGAGCAGCGCCGTGTTATAGCCCGCGTCTTGGGCGAATCGCGCGACCATCCGGATGTGGAAGAATTGTATTCGCGCGCCGTGCAAGTTGATCCGAAAATCTCCATCGCCACGGTCTATCGCACCGTCAAATTGTTCGAGGAAGCCGGCATTCTGGAACGGCTAGAGTTTCGCGATGGTCGGGCGCGTTATGAAGATGCCGAACGCGACCACCACGACCATCTGATTGATTTGCATACCGGTGAAGTCATCGAATTTGTCGATGCCGAAATCGAAGCCTTGCAAGAGCGCATCGCCGCCAAACTTGGCTTTCAATTGCGTGGTCACAAGCTGGAACTCTACGGCCTGCGCAAAGCCGGCAAGACTTGACTGCCCTGCCACAAGCCGCCACCAGCCAAAGCAAAGAAAATCTTTCGGCCAGCGTGCTGATCATGCTGGCCATGGCCGTATTCACCTTTGAAGACTACCTGCTCAAAACTCTCGCCCCGCGTATTCCACCGGGCGAACTTGTGGTTATTGCCGGCGTCATCAGCAGTCTTGCCATCAGCCTTTGGGCGGTTTCGCGCGGGCACCGGCTGTGGTCGCGCGACATGTTTCGGCCGCGCGTATTGGTGCGTAACTTCGCCGAATTCGCCTCGACAATCGTCGGCATGACCGCCTTGATTGCCAATCCACTGTCGCTGCATTCGGCTATATTTCAGGCGACCCCCTTGGTGGTCACGCTTGGCGCAGTACTCTATCTGCGCGAGAAACCCGGCATTGTGCGATATGTGGGGACTTTGGCAGGGCTTGTTGGGGTGATTTTGATCATCGAGCCAGATACCACCGGGTTTCGACCGGCGGTCATATTTTCACTTTTGTCGGTTTTGGCCGTTGCCGTGCGCGACGTTGTGACCCGCACGATTCCCAGATCGATCACCACGCTGGAACTGGTGTTGGCCAGCAATCTGGTGTCGCTGCCTGCTGGGGTGCTGTTGATGCAAGTGCAGGGCCACCACTATGTCGTGCCAGAATTCGCTGATATGTTGATATATACCGGCGCAATCCTGATCGCCACTTTGGGTGGATTCGCCCTGACCATCGCTTTGCGGCGCGGCGAGGCCTCATTCGTGGTGCCGTTCCGCTATTCGCGCATTCTGTTTGCCATGCTGATTGGCGCGTTTTTGCTGCATGAGCGGATCAGTTTTTCGATGTTGGCCGGGTCGGGGCTGCTGGTTATTGCTGGTATCTGGGTGATTTGGGCCGAGGGTCGGGCCAATCGACGCGAAGCCGCTTTTCTAAACGAAAGTCGCCCGATATAGAGAGCGCGAAATCCAACAGCCCGGAGCCAGACCATGAGCGCGATCGTCGACATCACTGCCCGCGAGATTCTTGACAGCCGTGGCAATCCGACGGTCGAGGTTGATGTGACGCTGGAGGATGGTTCGTTTGGCCGTGCCGCAGTTCCCTCCGGAGCTTCCACGGGTGCGCATGAAGCGGTGGAACTGCGCGACGGCGATGCCAAACGCTACAAGGGCAAGGGCGTTCAGAAAGCGGTAGACGGCGTCAATGGCGAGATCGCCGGTGCGCTGCTGGGCCTTGATGCGACCGAACAGGCGCTGATCGACATGGCGATGATTGATCTGGACGGCACCGAAAACAAAGGCCGTTTGGGTGCTAACGCGATATTGGGTGT
>JANMOK010000355.1:0-5015 GCA_031369165.1 Paracoccaceae bacterium | reverse complement strand
GTTGCTGTTTTTCTGTTTCTGGATCGGGCAAATGTGCGCTTGCCCTTTGCGGCGGACTATTTGGCCGAACGCCTCTCGCAGACCCTGGACGGGCAGCAGATCAAAATTGCGAGTTTGAGTTTTGAATTGGCGCGATCAGATCGATTTGCCGGGGTGACGGCCTACGGGGTGGAATTGGTAGACGGCAACAACAAGGTCTTGTTGCAAGTGCCTGAAGTTGAAGTGAAATTCACATTGCTGGATCTGCTCAAAGGGGAGATCAAGCCGGAAAGGGTTGAAATAATCGGGGCCGAAGTGTTTTTGCGCAAGACCAGCAATGGCTTGTTCAAGCTTTCGCTGGGCAAAGACGCGATCGCCATTGATACCAGTGCTGAAGTCGGTCGGCGCGATTTGAACGACTACGTCAGCGGATCCGAATTTTTGCGCGATATCCCGGAACTGGCGAAACTGGCCGAAGTGGCCATCAGAGATGCTGCGGTCAATTACCGCGATGATTTGAGTGACCGCTTTTGGCGGATAGATGCTGGAGAACTGGTGCTGCAATCGCTGCCCAGCGGTTACTCGGCGGCTATTGCGGGCAAATTGGTACAGGAAAATGGACGCGGCGCACAGGTAAATATTACGGCGAAACAGGATGTTACATCGGGCGGTTCGCATATAGTCGCTGAATTTTCCCGGGCGACGCCGCGCGATTTGGCGGACCAGTTTCCCGCTCTGGACTGGATGCGGGTGCTGGATGCTCCGGTTTCTGGAACCTTGGCGATGGACGTGCAGCCCGATGGTACATTGGTGGCTTTTGGTGGCGGATTAAACATCGGGCAGGGCGCGGTCATGCAGGGCGATTTGGCCGTGGCGGCATTTCGCGCGGCAACCACCGAATTCAGCTATGATCCAACGCGGCAAATTTTGGACGTGAACAAGTTTTCCATCGCTTCGGATGTGGCGAACCTGGAAGGTGTGGGGCACGTTTTTCTGGAGTTCGCCAATGAAAGGCGCGTAGATTCACTGGTGGTGCAGATGAGACTGCGCAATTTGCTGTTGCGGCCACCGGGAGGGTTTGTCGGCGATCTGCCGTTTGCCGACGGACGGGTGGCGGTAAAGGTGTCGATGCAGCCATTTGCTGTCGACATTGGCGAGATTGCCGTTTTTGACGCGGCTTCCAGCATGAATGGCTCGGGCTTTGTGCGCGTCGACGATGGGAAACTGGCCTATGCGCTGGACGTCAACGCCAAAGGATTGGGTTACGACGATGTGCTGGCTTTCTGGCCTGGTGCCTTGGCCCCGAAAGCGCGGGATTGGGTTGTCCAAAATATTCAAGCGGGCAAAGTGACAAAGATCGTTGCGGCCTTTCGTTCGGCTGAGGCGAAGCCAAAAATGCTGATGCAGTTTCAATTCGGCGAAGTCGCGGCCCGGTTCCTGAAATTCATGCCCGTTGTCCAGCAGGCGAGTGGATTTGGCGAGATGAATGAGGAATCTTTTATAATCAATGTGGTAGAAGGCACAGTCGATGTTGCGAACAAGGGACCAGTCTCGATGGCCGGCACGCGCATTGTATTTCCGCATTACCGCGTGAAGCCCGCACCTGCGGTGATTGAATTGGCAGTTGAGGGCGAATTTCCGGCGATCTTTGATTTGATCAACCGCGCGCCACTGTCGCTGCTGGACCGGGCGGGGATTGATGATGCGATTGCGACAGGGCGGGCCAAGGTTGCGGCGATATTGCGATTTCCGCTGAAGAAGAACCTGCCACTGGCGGAAATCAATGCCGAAGTGCAGGCCGAACTTGTTGCGGTAGGTTCGGATCGGGTCGTAAAAGGCAGGTTCGCTGAAGCGGAGACTTTGACATTTGCCGCCAAGGACGGCGTGATGTCGATTTCGGGCGATGCGTTGCTGGATGCTTTGCCGGTTCGATTTGAATGGCTGCGCCGCTATGGCGTGGGAGTGTCGCGGGACAGCAAACTGTCGGGCAGCATTCCCTTGAGCGACGCGGTCTTGGCGGATTTTGGTTTTGCTTTGCCGCAGGGATCAGTGAGCGGGCAGTCTAGCGGCGAATTGGTGGTTGATATTGTGCCCGGCCAGGCCAGCGCTTTCGCCCTGCAAGCCGACTTGGGTCCGCTGGATTTGCGCATTCCGGCCTTGGGTTGGTCAAAACCGGCGGGAACGTCGGGGACATTGCACATCGCGGGAGCTTTGGGCGAGCCGATCGCTTTGGGATCGCTGGCGATTGATGCCCCGGGTCTGGTGGCCAATGGCCGATTGGATTTGAGCGAGGGGAAATTGCGCGGCGCGGAATTCGAGAACATCAGTGTCGGGGGCTGGCTGGATGCAAAGGTGAGTTATGCGCCGGGCAAGGCGACAATCAGCGGCGGAAGCATTGATTTGCGCAATCGAAGCGGGGCGCGTGGCAGTGGGGCGACGGCGGTGACGCTGGATGGCACCGATATTCAGGTGACCGATACGATTGAATTGGCAGGCGCGGTTGGGCAAATCCAGTCCGGGCAGAGTTTGCAAGGCAATTTTCAGGCCTTGGTCAATGGCGGCACCATGGTAGATGTCGCGCTGCGGCCCGATGAATCTGGCCAACGCATTTCGGTCACCGGGGTTGATGCCGGGGCAATTTTGCGCGACGCGGGATTGTTTCGCAGCGCCCGCGGTGGTGATTTGAAGCTGACGATGGTGCAGACCGGCGGCCCGGGCGAATATCGCGGCGCCTTTGAGATTCACAACGTCCGCGTCAAGGATGCGCCGGTCTTGGCGGCGCTGTTATCGGCGGCAAGCATCATCGGCTTTTTGGAGCAACTGGACGGCAATGGCTTGGCGTTCATGACCGTGTCGGGAAATTTCACCATGAAGGACGGGATTTTGACATTGGTCAGATCCAAGGCCGTTGGTGCGTCGATGGGGATTTCGCTGGAAGGGCGCTATCAGTTGGCCAGCAAGAGTTTTGACATGAATGGGGTAATTTCGCCGTTGTATGCGATCAATGGCATATTCGAAAAACTGCCGATTGTCGGGCGCTTGCTGGGGGGCAAGGACGGCGAAGGGTTGATCGGGTTCAGCTATCTGTTGCGCGGGTCGGCGCAGGCACCGAAGATTTCGGTCAATCCCTTGTCGATTTTGACCCCCGGCGCGTTGCGCGAGATATTCGAGCCGCAACGCCCGGCAGTGCCGGCACAATAATGCGGCTTTCGGAATTTGATTTTACTTTGCCAGAATCGCTGATCGCGCTGCGTCCGGCGGTGCCGCGACCGGCGTCGCGGTTGCTGGTGTCGCAGGCATCGGGGATTGTGGACGCGCATGTGGCGGATTTGGCCACGTGGCTGCGGGCGGGTGATCTGCTGGTTTTGAACGATACCCGCGTCATTGCCGCGCGGTTGGATGGGGTGCGGGTGCGGGAAACGGCGGATGGGAGTGGCGTGGCGAAGATTGCGGTCAACTTGATCGCCCTGCGCGGTCCTGCGCGCTGGGAGGCGCTGGTTCGTCCGGCGAAAAAGCTGCGGTTGGGGGACTTGGTGCGCTTTGGTGGCCTGAGCGCCGTGATTGTGGGCAAGGGTGCGGCCGGCGAGGTGACGTTTGAATTTGACCGCGCGGGCGATGAGTTGGCTCAGGCTTTCGAGGAATTTGGGGCGATGCCGCTGCCGCCGTATATTGCGGCGAAACGGCCAGCGGACGACCGCGACCGCAGCGATTATCAAACGGTGTTTGGCCGGGTTTCGGGAGCGGTTGCGGCACCGACGTCGAGTTTGCATTTTGACCGCGCCTTGCTGGATTCGTTGCAGACAATGGGCGTTCGCTTGATCTATGTGACCTTGCATGTTGGAGCGGGCACTTTTCTGCCGGTGAAAACCGAGGATGTCAGCCAGCACAAGATGCATGCCGAATGGGGTGAAGTTTCCGCCGCAGCCGCCAAGGCGATTGCCGACTGCAAGGCGCGGGGCGGGCGGGTGATTGCGGTGGGGACAACGGCGTTGCGGCTGATTGAGAGCGCCGCCAGTTCCGGAGAAATTGCGCCCTTTTACGGCGATACGGCCATATTCATCACTCCGGGGTTCAAATTCAACGTCACCGACGCCTTGATGACAAATTTCCATTTGCCAAAATCAACCCTGCTGATGCTGGTTGCGGCGTTTGTTGGCATTGATCGCCAGCGGGAAATTTATACATATGCGATTGCGCAGAAATACCGGTTCTTTTCGTACGGCGATGCGTCGTTGCTGTTGCCCTAGCGCCCGTCAGACCATTTTTCGAAGCCTCAGCCGTGTCAGGCGGTTTCGCTCGCGGCGCAAGACTTCGATGCGAAAGCCGTGGAAGGTGAAAATCTGCCCGAGTTTGGGGATGGTTTGGGCTTCGTGGATGACGAGGCCAGCCACGGTGTTGGCCTCATCATCTGGCAGGTTCCACTCGCAGGCGCGGTTCAAATCGCGGATGGTCATGGTGCCGTCGACATCGACCGAACCGTCGGGGCTGATTTCGACCACTTCTTCCACAACGTCGTGTTCATCGGCGATTTCGCCGACGATTTCTTCGAGGATGTCTTCCAGCGTGATCAGCCCCTGCAGCGAGCCATATTCATCGACAACCAGGGCAAAATGGGATTTGCGTTTCAGAAATTCGCGCATCTGATCGTCAAGCGAGGTCGAATTGGGGATGAAATAGGGTGCCATCGCCACGTCGAGGATGTTGACCTTTTCCAGATTGGTGATGCCGCCTTTTTTGCCGCGAACTTGTTTATCGATGGCGCGCAGCAGGTCTTTGGCGTGGATGACGCCGACGATGTTATCAGGGTCATCGCGGTAGATTGGCAGGCGCGTGTAGGGTGATTGCAGACATTGCGAGAGGATTTTCGCCGGGTCATCTGCGGCGTTGACCATTTCGATGGACGAGCGGTGCAGCATGATTTCTTCGACTTCGCGGTGGCGCAGGTCTAGCGCGCCCAGCAGGCGGTCACGGTCGGCTTTCCTCACCGTGCCCTCGGAATGGTGCAGCGAAATTGTGCCGGCGATTTCTTCATGCGC
>JANMOK010000324.1:0-3374 GCA_031369165.1 Paracoccaceae bacterium | reverse complement strand
ATAGTCCCGGTGAAACCCCAAACTTGTCGACAAATGCGTTAACTTTACACCCTTTGTGTGAATCTCCGCCGAGAGCCGCACACGCCAATCGTCACTACCTTCCACAACGCACCTCCACATACCCCTAATGCAGAAATACTGGTTTTATGCAGCATCGGCAACAAAAAACATGCCTAAACGGGAAGATAATTGCATTTTGCGACACTTGCGTGTGCGCAGATCTCTTAAAACTTGACCTAGCGTCAAGTTAAAACACCAAATCGTGAAGCCTTGACGCGCCGTGACACTATATGCTGTTTTTTCACGGCACCCGAACTTGGCCTCCAGGTTGACCTTCAGGTAATTACATCAGGCCGATTTTTTCCGGTTCGCAGTCGAATTTCTGCCAGATCTTCAGTCGCTTCAATCACTTGAGCCAAGGCAATCTGCGGATCTTGTGTCATTTTCAGAGAATCAGTTTCTTGTTTTTCAAGGTAAACGCGCAGAGTCGCGCCTTCGGTTCCCGTACCTGACAGTCGCAATACGGCGCGGCAATTGCCTTCAAAAATCAGCCGTATGCCTTGGCTGACGGAAACCGAGCCATCGACAGGGTCGCTGTAGGTAAAATCGTCGGCAGCGCTTACGATCAGGTTGCCCGCACGTTGCCCGACCAAACCGTCCAGCCGGGATCGCAAATCACTCATCAGTTTATTAGCCGCGGCGGACTCGACGGCTTCATAATCGTGCCGCGAATAATAGTGGCGACCGTATTTCTGCCAATGCAGGTCCAAAATCTCGGCAACGGGGATTTTTCGTACTGCCAGGATATTCAGCCACAGCAACACCGCCCAAAGCCCGTCTTTTTCGCGCACATGGTCCGAACCGGTGCCGGCACTTTCTTCGCCACATAAGGTCGCCATCCCGGCATCCAGCAGGTTGCCAAAGAATTTCCAACCCGTCGGGGTTTCATAACAGGCAATGCCCAGCCCCTTTGCCACCACATCCACCGCCTGACTGGTGGGCATCGAGCGCGCAACCCCGGCCAATCCCTTGGCATAACCCGGTGCCAAATGCGCGTTATCGGCCAGGACGGCCAAAGAATCGGATGGCGTCACATAGGCATTGCGCCCGACAATCATGTTGCGGTCGCCATCGCCATCGGATGCCGCGCCAAAATCGGGCGCGTTTGGCCCATACATTTCATCCATCAAAGCCTTGGCCCAAACCGGGTTCGGGTCTGGGTGACCGCCGCCGAAATCGGGCAAAGGAGTGCCGTTGACGACCGTGCCTTTTGCCGCCCCCAACGCACCTTCCAATATCGCCGTGGCATAGGGTCCGGTCACCGCGTGCATGGCGTCAAAGTGCATGCGAAACCCGCCTTTGAACAGTGTGCGCAGCGCCGGAAAATCAAACAGGCTTTCCATCAACAATTGATAATCCGCAACCGGATCGACAATTTCCACGTCCATAGCGCCCAACTTAATCGTCCCCAAACGCGACAGGTCGATGTCCGGCGTCCCCAGCGTCAGATACTCTGTGATTTTCAGCGTCTCTTGATAAATCGCCTCAGTCACCCCTTCCGCCGCCGGACCGCCGTTGGGTGTGTTGAACTTGATACCGAAATCTTCATGCGGCCCGCCGGGATTGTGACTGGCCGACATGATCAAACCGCCATCGGTTTTTCGTTTTCGGATCAGGTGCGACGCGGCAGGGGTGGACAACAACCCACCCTGCCCGACAATGATCTTGGCCGCGCCATTACCTGCCGCCATCCGCAAGATAATCTGAGCCGCCTCGACGTTGAAATATCGCCCGTCGCCGCCCAAAACCAAAGTCTTTCCCTGCAATCCACCAATCGCGTTAAATGTGCTCTGCACGAAATTCGCCAAATAATTCGGTTGCATGAACACCGGGGTTTTCTTGCGCAAACCCGAGGTTCCCGGCTTTTGGCCAGCGATGGGCGAAGTTGCCACTTTTTGTATATTCGGCATCGCAATGTTCCCTGCGGCGATTGATTTCCGCCGAACATTAGCATGCAAAACCCCGTCAACAAGCACTGCTTGGATTGTCGGCCAATTTAACCGGCAAATGGCTCCAACGTATAGGCCCGCACCGATTCCGGCGGCATCTTGATCGTGCCTTTCGGCTGGTCGCCAGTGGCTTTCAAATCATTGGTATCAATCTGCAATGTCCAGGCTTTGCCGGGCAATGTCACAGGCATCACCACTTCCGCCGGGCCATCGGAATTGAAGATCATAAACACCTGATCGTCGCGCTCTCCGCCCAGTACAGCCTCAGCCGAATGGCGGATCACCAGCCCGAAGGTCTTCCAATTCTGGTCACCCCAGTTTTCGCCCTTTGGTGCCTCGCCGTTTGGCAGCCGCCATTCGACATCGGGCAGACCGTCAGATTTGCGCGGTTTCCCATGCAAAAAATGCGTCTGCCGAACGGAGGGATGGTTCTTGCGGAAGGCAATCAGTCTGCAGACGAACTCAAACAGGCTGTCATCGCTGCGCGACCAGTTGATCCAGCCAATCGCATTGTCTTGGCAATAAGCGTTGTTGTTGCCGTCTTGGGTGTTGCCAATCTCGTCACCCGCCAGCAACAGCGGCGTTCCCTGACTAAGGAACAGCGAGGCCAGCATATTTCGCTTGCGCCGCTTACGCGCTTCGCGGGTTCTCACTTCTGACGTCGGCCCCTCAATACCCATATTGGAAGACAGATTGTTATTGTGGCCGTCGTCGCCATTCTCACCGTTCGCTTCGTTATGTTTGTGCGAATAGCTGACCAAGTCTTCCAAGGTAAATCCGTCATGTGCTGTAATAAAATTGACGCTTGACGTCGCCTTGCGGCCGGAATGGTCAAACTGCCGGGCAGACCCCAGCAGGCGGGACGAAAAATCGGCGGTCGTGCCACCGTCGCCGCGCCAGTAACGCCGCATGTCGTCGCGGGCCTTGTCGTTCCATTCGGCAAAAGGTGATGGAAACGCACCCAACTGGTAGCCACCCGGTCCAGTGTCCCAAGGTTCGGCAATCAATTTCACCCGATTCAAAACCGGGTCTTGCAAAATCGCATCGAAGAACCCGCCGGAGGGATCAAAGCCATTGCTTTCGCGCCCCAAAGTGGCGGCCAGATCAAAGCGGAAACCATCGATGTGCATGACTTCGACCCAATAGCGCAGCGAATCCAAAGCCATGTGCAAAACCGCAGGATTGCTGAAATTCAAGGTATTTCCGCAACCTGTGTCATTGACGTAATAGCGCTGGTGTTCGGGCAACAGCCGATAGTAACTTTTGTTGTCCAGGCCCCGGAATGACAGGGTCGGGCCCAGTTCGCTGCCTTCGCCAGTGTGGTTATAAACCACATCCAAGATCACCTCGATGCCCGCCGAATGC
>JANMOK010000299.1:0-12049 GCA_031369165.1 Paracoccaceae bacterium | reverse complement strand
CGCCCATGGCATCCAGATTGCCCTCCAGCGTCAAATCCACCGCCGCACCCCAGGAATGGTTGGAGATCGACGTCGTTGACCCGCGAATGAATCGTGCACATAACGCGCCCGCCGTGCCCATTGCCGCGTAAATCTCTGGCTCTTCATCCTGCAGACGCTGCATGACCCGCTGCACCGAATCCAGGGCAGGACGCAGCATCGTCAGTTTGAAATTGCCAATTTCGCGCGTTTCCAGCCCCGCCTGCAAACGCGGATTGGAGACGCCCTGACAGGTCGTCGAATAATCCTCGCGCGGTTGCCCAAGGCTTTCCAGCATGAACGAATTCTTTGGCTGAATGATCCCCTTGTTAAACCGTTCCTTTGCCAGCTTCATCTGTTCGCTGAGAGCCTCGGTCGTCGGCACCGCACCTTCTTCAAATTCCAGCTCGCCAAAGCTGTCAAAACTATCGCTCAGGGGCTCCCGACTGACTTCCACATCGCGCAGTTGCAGGCCGTCAACCGTCGCCTTCAGGGTTTTGATCTCGGCCAGCGCCTGATCCAACTCACCCCGCAATTCGCCGATCTGCGCCGCTTGCGCGTCCAAACCAGACTGAACATCCGCCAGCGTAACGCCGGTTGCCACCTCGCCGGCACCCGACAGACGGCCAAAGATCGACCAAGCCAGAAATGCCAGCACCGCGCACACGCCGACAATCGCAACGGCTATTAAATGGGTCGCCTTCAAACTCTATGCCTCGTCCATGAAAACGCTAATGACCGAAACATTGTCGGGCCCGCCTGCCCGCAACGCGGCGCGAACCAATTCGGCGCAGGCAGCTTCGGGCGTTGCCGCCTGAACCATCGTGGCGGCAACCACATTGTCAGGCACGCATTTGGTCAATCCATCCGAACACAACAGGATGATGTCGCCGGCGCGCAATTCCGTTTCAATCAGCGAAACCTGCACCTCGGCGGCGGCACCTATTGCCCGCGTCACCACATTGGCCTGCGGGTGCGATTCAGCCATTTCCGCCGCCAGCACGCCGCTATCGACCAATTCCTGCACCAGCGAATGATCTTTCGTCAGCCGGGTCAGCGCGCCTTGGCGGACCAGACAGACCCGGCTGTCGCCAACCCAAGCGATGGTCGCGTTACCTTCCTCAATGATGGTCGCAACAATCGTCGCCCCCATAATGCCATTCCCCAGGGCCTGTGATTTGGCAAAGACCTGGGCGTTGGCATCCTCCAAAGCCATCCGAAGCATCTGGCGCGCGTCACCGGAATGGGGCAGCCGCGACAGGCTGTCGATCACGATATCGGCGGCTATATCACCGTTGCCATGCCCGCCCATGCCATCGGCGACGGCCCAAAGAATGCCGGTCGGATCGGTCAGGATGGCGTCCTCATTCGCCTGGCGCACCAGACCAGTATGGGTGCGGCCTGCACCGTGAGGCACCGGCAATCGCGGACTGAGTTTGGGCACAAGGGTGACTGGGTTTGTCATGCCGATCCGGGTTCCGCTACGTTGTTAAGGCCACCAAATGCCCACTCAGCGAACTGTGAACAGTTTGGCGTCCAAAGTCCGATAGGAATTGAATTCCAAGCCAGCCTAACCTATTCTTTGCAGCGATAAAACATTTTTGATCCGGAGGATCCTGCGATGAAGAAACCATTGATTTTTCTCGCTGCCCTGATCGCTTATTCGCCTTTGGCAGCCCTGTCCCAAGAATTGACCGAGGCCGAACTTACGGCGCTTTTCCTGCGACAGCGTGACATGTTCGCCGCCGCGGCGCAAAACGGCCAAACCCGTGGCCTGACCCTCAGCGTCATTGCCGAAGGCAGCGAAGCAGTCGAGGCGGCAGTTGAAACCGAACAGGCATTGGTCGCCTCGGAAAGTGGCGGCACGGTGCTTGCCCCCGAAGTGAACGCCGTTTTGGCCCCCGAACGCCAAGTGAACATTCGCGTGGTGTTCGGTTTTGATTCCGCGGCCTTGACCGACGATCAACGCCCCAAACTGCAACAGCTCTGCGCAGTCATGGAACATACCGACATCGACCATTTCCGCATCATCGGCCATACCGATGCCAGCGGCGGCAGCGAGTATAACGCGCGTCTTTCGCTGCTGCGTGCTGAAGAGGTGCAGCGCTTCTTCGTCAATGATTGCGGCATCGCCGAAAATCGCCTCGATGCCATCGGCGTGGGCGAGCAATTCCTTTACAACACCACCGACCCCGACGCTGGCGAAAACCGTCGGGTCGAGTTTCAGGCGATGAGTTGACACAAATGTCGTTTTGGCCAGGCGGCGACCAAACTTGGCCAAGGCGTTGAAGGGTTACGGGAATGGTATCAGCATGATGTGCCCACGCGGCTACAATCCGTGAGAATGAACCGCTGCCTTGCCGCAGGCTTGTTGGCCGCGTTGTTGATTGCAACATTGTCGGGCTGTGGCGGCACCGGTCCGGTTCTGACGACCAGCGATCAACCGCGGGCCACCGGCGCAACTACCGAAAGAGTTCTGGTGGCAACCACGCGCGTGGCATCCGCCGAGCCTGGACTTTATTTTGAAGGCGCAAGGTCCGATCACCTTAACTATATGAATGTCTCGGTCAGTGTGCCACCCAATCGCGAACCGGGCGCGCTGAAATATCCCAGTGCGCCGCCCGATCCGGCCAAAGAATTCTTGTCGCTGGGGCAGAACACGCTGGACAATGATGCCCAGTTTTTGGCCGCGATAAACCACGAAATGCGTATGCGTGCGCCCGGCCAACGCGAAATCATAGTCTATGCACATGGCTACAACACCACGTTCCCGGAAAGCGTTTTTCGCATGGCGCAGATTGAAGCCGATTTCGGCTTCAAGGGTTTGGGCGTGCTCTATTCGTGGCCCTCGGCGGGCAAAATGCCCCTCTATGTCTTTGACCGTGACAGCGTCCTTTTTGCCCGCGAAGGGCTGACCCATTTGCTTGAATTGCTGACCCGCAGCGACGCCGACCAGATTTTCCTCATGGGCCATTCGATGGGCGCACTGCTGACAATGGAATCGCTGCGCGGCCTGTCATTGGCGAAAAAGACCAACGTTCTCAATCGCCTGAATGGCGTGATCCTTGCCGCGCCTGATATCGACGTCGATGTGTTCCGCAACCAGATCGGCTATCTTGATCCAACAAAACTGCCGATTATTGTCATCGGCTCGCGCGGCGACCGGGCGCTCAAGGCAGCCAGCTTTGTCACCGGCGGGCACGCCCGCGTTGGCGATTCCAGCACGATTGACACCCTGCGCAGTCTTGGCGTCCTTGTGGTTGATGTCACCGGTGTGACTGATGCCGAGGGACCGGATCATCTGGCTTTTGCCACGTCCCCCACGTTGCTCAGCCTGATTCAGGATCGTACCCTTGCCGAAGCCACGCTGAATGGCCATCGCAACGACAACATCTTCCTGCGCGGGGCCGAATTGGCGTTCAACGTTTCCGCCACCTTGGTCTACCTGCCGTTCATCGCGGCGCGCTAGGGCACCGCATTTTTCCGCGCCCTATGCGCATTCCACCTTGTGCACAGCCGGCTTTCATTCAAGGTTTGGCGCAACCAAGGAAAGCCCGCCCATGACCAAACCGATCGACCTCTACGCCTGGAACACGCCCAACGGCCGCAAAATCACCATTGCGCTGGAAGAAATGGCCCTGCCCTACAGCTACCATCCCGTCAACATCTACAAGGGCGGCAACGACACGGCGGAATTCCTGGCCCTCAATCCCAACCGCCGCATTCCGGTGATCACCGACCCGGACGGCCCCGATGGCCAGCCGGTCACCATTTTCGAATCCGGCGCTATCCTGCTGTACCTGGCGCGCAAGACCGGCCTGTTCATCGGCCAGACAGAACGCGACCGCGCCGCTATCGAGCAATGGCTGATGTGGCAGATGGGCAATTTTGGACCCTTCTGCGGCCAAGCCGAACATTTCGCCACCGTCGCGCCCAAGCGCCAAACGCCCGAAACCTTGGCCTACGGCGTGACCCGATACATTCGCGAAGCAAAGCGGCTCTACGGCGTGCTGGACACCCGGCTTTCCAAAAACCCCTATGTCGCTGGCGACTTTTTCTCGATCGCCGACATCGCCATTTTCCCCTGGGCAACCGGCTGGGGCGTGCAGGGCCAGGACATCGCCCAACACCCGCATGTCGAAAATTGGATGCACCGCCTCGCCAGCCGCCCCGCCATCAAACGCGGCGTCATGGCCGGGGCCGATTTGCGCGGCGACATCACCTCTGATGCAGCCGCGCAGAAAATATTGTTTGGCGCCCGCATCCTGAACGAGAATGATTGACAGAACCTTTTTTCAGTCGTGTAATTCGCTGAAATTTAAGCAGAATATAATCGCCCAATATTAACCCTAAATCCGTCAGCACTTTTTTCGTGAGGACAGAATGGCCAAGCCCACCCAACCGCGCCGCGCCAAAGAACCGGTCAAAAAGATCGAATATTACCAACTGCTCGAACACCTTGCCGATCCGCATTACCCCGACAAGAAACTTGAGGATTACGTCACTTTCGATCCCAAGCGCAGCATCGGCATGGCACCCGTTCTGATCCCCAACAAAAACGTCACCTTTCACGACTCCCAATCGGCTGATGAACGCGCCCGCGGCAGCTTTTTCCTCGGCATCCTCAATGCCCACTACCGCAACCGCCGCAAAACCCTGTTCGATGAACGCATCGAAAAAGTCGACCCGCGCGCCATCATCCTGGCCGACGGCGATTCATGGTTCCAATATCCGATAAAATTGCTCGATGTGATCGACTGGCTGTTGCATGACTATAACGTCTATTGCGTCAGCGGTGCAGGCGACGAGCTCAGCAGTATTAACCGCGAACTCGAATACATCGATCATTGGAAATATTTGGCAGTCCACCGCAAACTGAATGTCCGTGCCCTGCTGTTTTCGGCGGGCGGCAATGACATCGCGGCGAAACACTTGGCCAATCTTCTGTTGCCATTCAAAGCCGGTAAGCCCGCGGCCGATTCGCTAGACCCCGCCACCTGGATCGCCAAAAAGACAGAAATCATTGATGGCTATCAAAAACTTGTCACGAAAATCCGCTCCACCCAAAAGGTCACGCCCGACGACTTTATCGACCCGAATATTCCCATCCTCATTCATGGTTATGACTATGCCAATCCGCTGCCGCCACAATTCTCGCCCCTGTGGCCGATGGATGGCTGGCTGGGCGCGCCCTTGCGCGAAAAAGGTTACCTGGGTTTGGCCGAGCAAAAGGCATTGGTGCGCGAAATAATTGAGCAAATGAACGCCGATCTCATCGCCTTTGCCAGCAACCAGTACAACGTCCATTTCATCGACAACCGTGGCCTGATTGGCAAACGCTGGTTTGACGAACTGCATCCGAAAAACCCCGGCTTCAAAGATGTCGCCAGCAAATTCAAAGCCAAACTCGTCAGCCTCAATATCCCCTGAAAACGGAGGGCACTATGGTCGCGCGAACCGAACTTGATACCTGGGAATCCTCCCAGTCCAAAGGTCGCCACCTTGCGTCAAGCGAGGTTGCCGAAATCCTCGATGCCCAGTTCAAAACCGGTGCCAAACCTGCCATCGCCGCGCCAGCCAAAGACAAATTCATCCTGAATGTCCGCCCCGATCCGATTGACTTTCGCGACCGCATTTATGAACCCGGCCTGACTCAACTCGAAACAATCATGCCGCCGCCCGATCTTGCCAGACAAAATATCTCGGTGCGCAATCAAGGGTCCGAGGGCAGTTGCACCGGCCAGGCTTTGGCCGTGGTCATTGATCTGCAAAACATTGCCCGCCGCAATGCCGGGGCCGACGTGCCCGAACGTGTCAGCGCCCGCATGCTGTTTGAACACGCCAAACAATTCGACGAATATGTCGAAGACAAATTGCCCGGCTCCAGCGCGCGCGGCGCCATCAAGGCCTTTTTCCATCAAGGCGTCTGTTCAACGGATGCTGCACCCTATGTCGAGGGCGACAAGACCTACAAACTCACCCGCGAAATCGCCAAGGATGCAAAAAAGGTAACGCTGGGTGCCTATTTCCGCCTGCGCCACATCCTGAATGACTACCATGCCGCGCTGAACGAAGCCCAAGCGATATTTTGCACCGCGATGATTCACCCGGGCTGGGATTTTGCCCCGGTCATCAGGGCAGGTGGCCGCATTGTCCTGCCGGAAACTGGCGTCGCTGATGTCAAATCTCTGGGCGGCCATGCCTTTGCCATTGTCGGCTATGATACCAAAGGTTTCCTTGTTCTCAGTTCGTGGGGCGGAATCTGGGGCGGTTTTGACTTGCACGATATGGTGCCAAAGCCAAAAGACCCGCCACTGGAGCCAAAGCCGCAAAAACAGATCGGCATCGCCCATTGGTCATATGAGGACTGGAGCGCCCATGTGCTCGACGCCTGGGTGCTGCGCCTGCAAGCCCCGACCGGCAAACCCAGCGGCTTTGCTGGCGGCTATCACACCGTTGGTCGCCAGGAAAAACAATCGGGCTTTGGCTTGAGGCAACCCAGCGAACCGAATCTGAAAGTTCTGGGCCATTACATTCACATCAAAAACGGCAAATTATGCGACGAACCGCCTTACCACACTGATAATCACTCAATAGACGAAACCATCCGCCACCTTATGGAAACGTGCAATGGTCCAAAACGCAAATACGATCACGTTGCCTTTTACGCGCATGGTGGCCTGAACAGCCTTGATGCGGCAATCGCGCGGACGGCGGCAATGGTCGAAGGCTTCAAACGCAACCGCATTTGGCCGATTTTCTACATCTGGCGCACCGGTTTGGGAGATATCGCCGGCGATCTGGTCGATCACATATTGGCGCGCATATTGGAGCGCTCGGCGGGGTTCCAAGACCTCAGCGACACGCTTATCGAAACCGCTTCGCGCACCATCGCGCGGCCGTTCTGGAACGAAATGAAAGCCGACGCCGCATTGAGCACCCAAGACAACGGCTCGGCCTGGGCCACAACGGCAAAAATAATTGTCGATGTAAACAGCAACATCCAGCAAAAACCGATGAGCTTCCATTTCATCGGCCACAGTGCGGGCGCGATCCTGCTCGGGCACTTGTTTGACAGGGCGATGAAAAACCTGAACGTCATGAACAGCATCAAAACCGTCAGCTTGTTCGCGCCTGCCTGCGACCTTGATCGGTTTGCAAAATCCCATCTGCCAATGGCGCAAAAACTCGGGGCTGGCGAGAACTTCGCGGTCTACAACCTGCCCGACGCCGTGGAACAAGCCGATAACGTCGCCAAAGCCTATCGAAAATCGCTGCTTTATCTGGTTTCCAACGCCTTGGAAAAGGACCGGGGCCACAGAATCGCCGGGCTCGATGCGCATTTCAAAAAGGAATGGAAATCCAAACTCGCCTATTATCTGGCCGGTGAAAAAAAGCCGGGCAGCCAAACAAGCTCGCACGGCGGTTTTGACAACGATCCCTCGATCATGAACGATGTTCTGGACCGTATATGCCGAGATGACAAACTCGCCAAAGCCAGGTTTCCCTTCAATTCGGCCGAGCTTTCGTCCAATTTGTTTTGAGTCGCTGGAGGCAACTTCGCGGTTTTGGCACTTTCGCAGCTGCGAGATGGGCCAATTGCTGTGAAAATTCGCTCTGAAAGGGCGAAAAAAGGGGCATGAATACCCCTTTTGACCCAATTTACCCCCTATGGATTCGCGAAAATCCAGAATGTTGCACTGCAAAAGAGCGCCCGATCTGCCGATGCCTAAATTTCCGGGCTCGCGCAACAATCGCGTGTACGAAATAGTTTCTATTTCGCTAACGGAAATTTTTTACTTAATACTATCAATAAGTTATTGTGAATTTCACGCGTGAAATTCACGCATTGCCAATCAAGATCCCCGCCGCCAGCACCAGCGAGCCGCCGACCACCACCTGCAACGCCGCCCGCAGCCACGGCGTTTCCATATAGCGGTTCTGAATCCAGGTTATCGCCCATAATTCCACGAAAACCACGATCCCGGCAATAATCGTCGCGGTCCAGAAATCGGCGATCAGATAGGGCAAAGCATGGCCCAAACCGCCAATCGTGGTCATGATTCCCGAAGCCAACCCGCGCTTGACCGGTGATCCGCGCCCGGAAATCTTGCCGTCATCGTGCGCCGCTTCGGTAAACCCCATCGAGATTCCCGCCCCCACTGACGCCGACAACCCGACCAGAAACGTCTGCCACGTATCCCCCGTGGCGAATGCCGCCGCGAAGATCGGTGCCAAGGTCGAGACCGACCCGTCCATCAACCCCGCCAGCCCCGGCTGCACATAGGTCAGGATGAACTGCCGCCGTTCCTTGGCATTTTCGGCGTCCTTAACCTCGCCCGGCGTATGCGCCAGCCCCAATTGCTGCGCCAGATTGCTGTGCCCCTTCTCTGCCGCCGCCAGATCGCCCAACAATTTCCGGGTGTTGGCATCGCTCGCACGCCGCGCCGCCGTCTCATAGAAAGCCGCCGCCTGATGCTCCATTGCTTCGGCCATGACGCGGACCTTCTCAATCCCCAATGGCCGCACCAGCCAATCGGGCTTGCGGTTGTAATAACCGCGCACATGCTCGCGCCGGATCAGCGGGATCCCCTCGCCAAACCGGGCAACGTGCAGATCAATCAACAATCGACGATGCCCGTCTTCTTCGACCGCCATGCCTTCGAACACCTTGGCCGAATCGGGGAATGCCTCGCGCAGCCCATCGGCGTAAGCCCGATATATCCGCGCATCATCTTCTTCCGATGAAATCGCCAAAGCCAGCACTTCCTGCTCGCTCAATCCGGCAAAATCGCGTTTGTCGCTCAGGGAAAACCGTCCAAACATGCCATATCCTACACGCATCCCGCTTGCCCTTCCAGCCGCCTGCGACTAATCCGCTTGCCATGAACCAAACGCTGACCATCCGGCGCCCCGACGACTGGCATTTGCACCTGCGCGACGGGGCGATGCTGGCGGCAGTGCTGCCCGAAACCGCGCGGCATTTCGGTCGGGCACTGGTGATGCCCAACCTCTTGCCGCCGGTGGTGACCGACAATGACGCCCGCGCCTACTTGCAGCGCATCATGAAAGCCTTGCCCGAAGACGCTCTCTTCACCCCGCTGATGACCCTGTATCTGACCGAAGACACCAACCCCAACGACGTGGCTGCTGCCCACGAGCAAGGGCTGGTCACCGCCGTCAAACTCTATCCCGCCGGCGCCACCACCAATTCCGCTTCCGGCGTCAAAGGCTTTGGCAAAATCCAGCCTGTGCTGGAAAAAATGGCCGAGATCGGCCTGCCGCTCTGCGTGCATGGCGAAGTCACCGACCCGTCCATCGACATCTTCGACCGCGAGGCCGTTTTCATCACCCGCGTGCTCGAACCCCTTCGTCAGCGCACGCCCAACCTCAAAATTGTCATGGAACACGTCACCACCAAAGACGCCGTTGACTACGTGAAATCAACCAGGCTCGCCGCCACCATCACCGCGCATCACCTGATCCTGAACCGCAACCACATCCTCGCCGGCGGCATCCGCCCGCATTATTACTGCCTGCCGGTCGCCAAACGCGAGGTCCACCGGCTGGCATTGGTCGAAGCTGCAACTTCAGGCGACCCGCGGTTCCTTTTTGGCAGCGACAGCGCCCCGCATCTGGATCACCTCAAAGAACACGCCTGCGGTTGCGCCGGGTGTTTCACCGCCACCAACGCAATCTCGTTGCTCGCGGAAGTGTTCGACAGGGAGGACAAACTCGAAAATCTGGAAAAGTTCACCGCACTGAACGGTGCGAATTTCTACGGCGTCGCACCCGCAACCTCTACCATCACCCTGCGCAAGGGCGACCCCATCGCCTACCCCGCCAAACTGCAAACCACCGATGGACCCGTCACCATTTTCGACCCCGGCTTCCCGCTGCACTGGTCGGTTGAATAAAGGAAAAACATGTTCTCCAACTCCTTCCCCGACCGCGCCACGATGGCCAACCTGACCGCGCAAATGCTCTGGGAAATCGGTGCGGTGCATTTCCGCCCGGAAGAACCCTACAAACTCGCCTCTGGCTTGGTCTCACCCTCCTATATCGACTGCCGCAAACTGATTTCCTTCCCCCGCATCCGTTCGGCGGTGATGGATTTTATGACCGCCACCGTCCTGCGCGATGCCGGGTTTGAGGCGTTTGACAATATCGCCGGTGGCGAAACCGCCGGCATCCCGTTCGCGGCCATGATTGCCGAACGCATGGGCTTGCCGATGACCTATGTCCGAAAAAAACCAAAAGGTTACGGCAAAAACGCCCAGATCGAAGGGGTGATGTCCGAGGGTCAGCGCGTGCTGCTGGTCGAAGACCTCGCCACCGATGGCGGTTCGAAACTCAAATTCGTCGAGGCAATCCGCGCCACCGGGGCAACCTGCCAGCACTCAGCCGTCATTTTCTTCTACGGTATCTTCGATGGTGTCGAATTGACCCTTGGCTCGCACGATTTGAAACTGCATTGGCTGGCCGATTGGCACGATGTTTTGGCGGTCGCCAAAGAACAAAACCGCTTTGACCCCAAGACTTTGGGCGAAGTGGAAAAGTTTCTCGATGAACCGCTCAAATGGTCCGCCGACCACGGCGGTGCAGATAAATTGTCGGCATAAAGGGAACAAAATGACACCCGAACAAGCCCGAGCCAAACTTGCCAACTTCGTCTGGGAAGACCCGTTCCTGCTGGAAGATCAACTGGAAGAAGACGAACGCATGATCCGCGACGCCGCGCGGGCCTATGCGCAAGACGGGTTGGCGCGTCGGATTCTGCTTGCCAATCGCAACGAGGTCTTCGACCGCGACATCATGACCGAAATGGGGGCGATTGGCCTGCTCGGCGTCACCATCCCGGAAGAATTCGGCGGCGTCGGTGCCAACTACGTCGCCTATGGTTTGGTTGCGCGCGAAGTCGAGCGGGTCGATTCCGCCTATCGCTCGGCGATGTCGGTGCAATCGTCGCTCGTCATGCATCCAATTTTTGCCTATGGCACCGACGCCCAACGGCAAAAATACCTGCCGAAACTGGCAACCGGCGAATGGATTGGCTGTTTCGGCCTGACCGAACCCGACCACGGCTCCGACCCCGGTTCGATGATCACCCGCGCCAAGAAAGCCGACGGCGGCTACTTGCTGTCAGGCGCAAAAAACTGGATCACCAATTCCCCCATCGCCGACGTGTTCATCATCTGGGCCAAGTCCGACGCGCATGGTGGTAAGATCAAAGGCTTCATCCTTGAACGCGGCATGAAGGGACTAAACGCGCCAAAAATCGAAGGCAAGTTCTCGCTTCGCGCCAGCGTCACCGGCATGATCCAGATGGGCGACGTTTTCGTCCCCGAAGAAAACCTGCTGCCGCATGCCGAGGGCCTCGCTGGCCCCTTCGGCTGCCTAAACCGCGCCCGCTACGGCATCGCTTGGGGCGCTTTAGGGGCTGCCGAATTCTGTTGGCACGCCGCGCGAACCTACACGATGGAACGCAAGCAATTCGGGCGGCCCTTGGCGCAAAACCAGCTGATCCAGAAAAAACTCGCCGATATGCAGACCGAAATCTCGCTCGGCCTGCAAGGCTGCCTGCGACTAGGCCGCCTGATCGACGAAGGTCGCGCGTCAGCCGAACTTGTCAGCCTGATGAAACGCAACAATTGCGGCAAGGCCCTCGACATCGCCCGCCAGTCCCGCGACATGCACGGCGGCAATGGCGTGTCTGACGAATACGGCGTCATCCGCCATGTGATGAACCTCGAAGCCGTCAACACCTACGAAGGCACCCACGACGTCCACGCGCTGATCTTGGGACGGGCGCAGACCGGGTTGCAGGCGTTTTTTTGAGGGTGGCAAAGGTTCGGGATTTTCGCAAATCGTAATGTGCGCTTAGGCGCAGCGTCAACCCTCACAATACCCCCAACCGGTTCGCTGAAGCGAACCGGACATCGCTTTCTACTGAAGGTTCTCCCGGACCCTTCACTTCTGTAGGTCACGCTCGAAGCGACGCCAGGGGTAGGTCTCTAAAACTAAACGTAGC
>JANMOK010000281.1:0-4131 GCA_031369165.1 Paracoccaceae bacterium | reverse complement strand
CCCGCTTGCCGTTCACCGAAACATGGCCGTGGTTGACGAACTGGCGGGCAGCGAAAATCGTCGGCACAAATTTGGATCGGTAGACCACCGCATCCAGACGACGCTCCAGCAAACCGATCAGGTTCTCGGACGTATCGCCCTTCATCCGGTCGGCTTCGGCATAGATCTTGCGGAACTGTTTTTCCGTCATGTCGCCGTAATAGCCCTTGAGCTTCTGTTTGGCACGCAGCTGGGTGCCGAAATCCGACAATTTGTTCTTGCGGCGCTGACCGTGCTGGCCCGGGCCGTAATCGCGCTTGTTGACCGGTGATTTCGGCCGACCCCAGATGTTTTCGCCCATCCGGCGGTCAATTTTATACTTGGCAGACGTGCGTTTGGTCACGGCTGGATCCTTTCAACGATGTGAAAGGTGCTTTCCTCTGCCCCTCACGGGACCGACAGGTTTCCCCTTGCGGGGTCCACAAACACCAATTGCCCGAACCTTGCGGCTCGGAATGTGCGGCTTATAGAGACAAGTGCCGTGCAGTCAAGCTATGGCTTGAAGCAAATCGCCGCAGGAGACACAGTAGAATATGCTCTCCTACCAACACGCCTATCACGCCGGAAACCCTGCCGACCTGCACAAGCACATGGTGCTGGCCGGGTTGTTGGCCCTGCTTACCCAAAAACCCGGCCCGATCACCTATATGGAAACCCACGCCGGACGCGGCCTTTACGACCTTTCCAGTCCGGAAGCCCTGAAAACCGGCGAGGCCGAATTCGGCATCGGCGCGGCCAAGGGCGGCGACCATCCCTATTTCGAAATCATCGACCAAATTCGCGACAAGCATGGCCCTTCCGCCTATCCAGGTTCGCCTTTGATTGCCCAGCGCTTGCTGCGCAAAGGTGATCGATTGCACTTGATGGAACTGCACCCTCAGGAACATGCGGCGCTGAAAGCCCGCCTGACTGCCGCCAATACCGCAATTCATTTCCGCGACGGTTTCGAAGGCGTCCTCGCCATGTCGCCGCCGAAACCGCGCAAGGGGCTGGTGCTGGTCGATCCATCCTACGAGGTAAAATCGGATTACGGCGCGACCGCAGTTTTTGCCCGTGCCCTGATCGCCCGTTGGCCCGAGGTCAGCCTATTGATCTGGTACCCAATCCTGCCGGCAAACCGCCACCGCGACTTGCTCGCGGCGCTGGCCCCGCTCCAATTCCACACCGACGAGATATCCTTTGCCCAAAAGGATGGGCGCGGCATGAGCGGATCAGGTCTGGCCCTGGTCAACCCACCATTCGGTTCAACACAGGTTTTCCGGGCGGCCCTGACGACCGCCAGCTCCATCCTGCGCTAAAAGCTATTCCTTCGACTTGCCCTTGGCGCGATCCTGCGATTCAGTGATCCTCGCCGTGGTGCCGGTACCCGCCGTAGCCTTGGCCTTTACCTTGTCTTTTTTCGGCTTTTTCACTTCTTTGTTGCTGCGCATTTGACTCTTGGCCATGTCCGCTCTCCCTCAAATTTCTGTCCGCCGATTCAAACCCTAGTTGCGCTATCTGTCAAGAATAGACCCACGTCGCAGCATTGGACGCAGTAAAAAAATCTGAATGGCAGCTGCTCATTTTCTGTGCGACCACACAGACAGCGGCCTTTTCGCATCCTGCGATTATTCATCGTCAGACGTGCATTTGCCGCTCTGCAAAGTCGCGAAGATTCTCTCGACGACCTGTGCGTCGGGGTTGGAAAGAACGAGCGAGCCACCAGCAATGATCGTTTGAATCATCGGCTCCAGAACGAGCTCACCGCAAACGAAAATCTCGACGATCTGACCGATATTTGCCTGCGTCAGTTGGGCAAACTCGTGCGCCCCACCGGCATCCAGACGCACCAAAACCGCCAGATCGCCGTTGGTGTTCGCAACCATCGCGACGTCCACAATCGCTTCCGCGGCCAGATTCATTTCTTGGTCTGATGCTATGATCTGCAACAGGCTTTGGTCATCCGCACGGGTCTGCCCAACCAGCGATAGAAATACTGCGAGCGATAGGAGTAGCCTGAATCCGCACATTCAATAGCTCACCACTGCCCGAATGCTTTTCCCCGCGTGCATCAAATCAAATCCCTCATTGATCCGCTCCAGCGGCAGCACATGGGTGATCATCGCGTCGATTTCGATCTTGCCATCCATATACCAATCGACGATTTTCGGCACATCGGTGCGGCCCCTCGCGCCGCCAAACGCCGTCCCCTTCCACGTCCGGCCCGTCACCAATTGGAACGGTCGCGTCGAAATCTCGGCTCCCGCTGGTGCCACGCCGATGATCACCGACACCCCCCAGCCCTTGTGGGCGCATTCCAGCGCCGTCCGCATAACCTTGACGTTGCCGGTAGCATCAAACGTGTAATCGGCCCCGCCCTTGGTCAGGTTGACCAGATAGGGCACCAGATCCCCCTCAACCTCGGTCGGGTTGACGTAATCGGTCATGCCAAACCGCGTCGCAATCGGCACTTTGCCGGGGTTCAGATCAACCCCCACAATCTGGTCGGCCCCGGCCAGCCGCAGCCCTTGGATCACGTTCAACCCAATCCCGCCCAGCCCAAAGACAATCGCCCGCGACCCGGTTTCCACCTTGGCGGTGTTCAAAACCGCGCCGATGCCGGTCGTAACCCCACAGCCGATGTAGCAAATCTTGTCAAACGGCGCATCCTCGCGCACTTTCGCCAAAGCAATCTCCGGCAAAACTGTAAAGTTGGAAAACGTCGAACAGCCCATGTAGTGCAGGATTTTCTCTCCATCCAGCGTGGTGAACCGCGATGTCCCGTCCGGCATCAGCCCCTGCCCTTGGGTGGACCTAATCGCCTGACAGAGGTTGGTTTTCGGGTTCAGGCAATAGTCGCATTCGCGGCATTCCGGCGTGTAAAGCGGGATGACGTGATCGCCCTTTTTCAGCCCCTTCACCCCCGCCCCGACCTCAACCACGATCCCCGCGCCTTCATGACCCAAAATCGCCGGAAACATCCCCTCCGGGTCAGCCCCCGACAGGGTAAACTCGTCGGTATGGCAAATGCCGGTGGCTTTGATCTCGACCATCACCTCGCCGGCCTTCGGCCCGCCCAGATTGACTTCGGTGATTTCCAGCGGTTTCCCGGCCTGCACGGCCAAAGCTGCACGCGTTCGCATTAGACCCTCCCCTTTGTTGGGGTCGAGTTAACAATGCCAGCTAATAGCAATCAATGGAAATTGGTGGGCGACCCTGGAATCGAACCAGGCGTGAGTCACCTCCGCGGAGTTACAGTCCGCTGCCGCACCTTGCAGCTCGTCGCCCCTGTGGCGGGCCGATCCGGCCCAACAAACAGTGGCTGCGTTTAAGCTTGGGGGGGTCGAAACGTCAAGCCAGAAAACCGCGCCCGACTTGCGCCCAAAAGCCGCTCGTGCGAGATGGGCGCGGAAATCAGGACTGCTCCCATGAAACCAAAAGCCAAAAAACCCGATTGGGTGATCGAAAAGGAACAGTCCCGGCGCGGTGATGCCGCCGAGACAATCTGGCTGTTCGGCCTGCACGCGGTGCGCGATGCGTTGCTGAACCCAAAGCGCGAGAAACTGCGTCTGTTAGTCACCCAAAACGCTTCGGACCGGCTGAAAGATGAAATCGCCGCCAGCGGCATGACGCCCGAAATCGCCGATGCGCGCAAATTCCCCGCCCCGATTGACCCGCAATCGGTGCATCAGGGTGCGGCGCTGGAGGCGCGGCCGCTCGATTGGGGTTCGGTTTCAGAACTCTGCGCCCCGCAAAACGAAAACCCCGTCGTCATATTGCTCGACCGCGTCACTGACCCGCATAACGTTGGTGCAATCCTGCGCTCTGCCGAAGTATTCGGTGCCCTCGCCGTCATCGCGCCGCAAAGACATTCGGCACCGGAAACCGGTTCGCTTGCCAAGTCGGCCTCTGGCGCATTGGAACGCCAACCTTACTTGCGCGTGCCCAACCTCGCCAACGCCATGAACGCGCTGCGCGAGATGGGCTATTTCATCGTCGGGCTGGATGGCACCGCCGAAATGACGCTGGATCAGGCCCTTGCCGACATGCCAAAAACCCCTCTCGCCCTCGCCCTTGGTGCCGAAGGGCCGGGGCTGCGCGAACTGACAACCA
>JANMOK010000241.1:0-2249 GCA_031369165.1 Paracoccaceae bacterium | reverse complement strand
ATAAAGGCGGCGCACGATTGCCCAGATGAATGCGGCAGAGGCCTTCTTGTGGTTTTCGCCCAGTTTGGCTCGAAGTAGCGGCAGCCAGATTCGTTCATAGGTGTTGCGGCCGGAAATTTTGACCAGCCATTGTTCGAGTGAAATCTTTTCCAGCTTGGCCCCGTCTTCGATGCGCGAGGCCCATATAATGGTCAGCGCAAGTCGAAACTTGTCGATCAGGCCCAGTGGTGGGAATTTCAGGAAATCGACCGAGCCATTCATCGGGATGAAGCGGCCTTCGTCGTAGAATTCGGATTTGGTGGTGTTCCAAACCAGCGCATCGTCAAGGCCGATTTCGGCCAGAATACCGCGCAATTTGAGGTCGGAAAGCAGGGTGACGTGGTAGTGCCGATCCCAAGCGACCGGGCCAACCTGCCAAGCGTCGGCCAATCCACCCAAGCGATCAGAAGCCTCATACAAAGTCACGGCTTTGCCTGCCTGCGCCAATCGCAAGGCCAGCTTCATGCCAAGGACACCGCCGCCCACAACGCCCCAAGTCTCGCTCATGCTTCGATTTCCGTCACTTGGCCGCTGGCAGCAGAATACTTGCGCCCACATTCGTGACACGCGGTTTCGGCCACGTCGGGTGGCGTGCCGGTGAATTTGTGCCAAGGTTTGCCGCAGCGGCACAGATAAGCAGTGGAGCGGGCAGGTGCGCCCATCACCAAATGAAAATCTGGCACCGAGCGGGTGACAACCGAAGCCATGCCGACCATGGCGAAACGCCCAATTTCAAGGTTACATCCAATGGTTGCCCTAGCCCCAATCGTCGCCCCTTCGCGCACCAAGGTTGGATAGGTTTCCTCATCCGGTTCCGACCCACGTAGGGTGGTTAATTCCGGGTTGGTGGCGCGAGGATACAGGTCGTTGGTGAACGTAACCCCAGCCGAAATCATCGCGCCGCGTTCGATCGTCACGGCGTTGCAGATGTAGACCATGGCGTTGATCTTGACCAAATCACCAATATCAACGCCATAGGCGATATAAGTTTTGCCGCCAATGATACAATCACGCCCAATCCGGCTGGGCCCTCGCAGATGTGCGTTGTCCCAGACCGAAGTGCCCTCGCCGATAGAGACGCCATCTTCGACAATGGCGGTGGGGTGGATGCGGACAGCCATGCGATCAGGCAGCGCCCAGCTTGCGCAATGCCTGGGCTTTGGCGCCGACTTTGATCCAGCCACCTTGCCGGGCGGAAAGATACGCAGCCTGAACGGCCTGGACCGAGGCCAGCGCATCTTCGGCCGTTACCAGCGAGGCTTCCTTGCCGTCCAATGCCTTGCAAAAGTTTCGCACTTGGCCGGCAAAGGCGGCTAGCTTGTCATAACCCGTGCCAAAAGTGACCCAATCGCTGGAAGAGTGTTGCTTGTAACGGCTGGATTTCCAACCAACATGGATCACCCCTTGCGAGCCATAGGCGGAAATGTAATTGGCCGATTCCTTGTTGAAGGTCCAGCTCAGGTCAACCTTGGCGCTAACCCCATCGGCAGTGCGGGCGTTGAGGAAGGCGTTGTCTTCAACATCCATGCCTTGGGTGAATGTGTGGGTGACAAGGTTCACCTCGGCAATCGGGCCAATCAGATAGCGCAGGATATCGACCGAATGGGTGCCGTTGTCGATGAACACGCCACCGCCGCTGACCTTTGGATCGCTGTTCCATCGGTTGGACATATTGACCGGTGAAACAAACGCGTTTTCCACCAGATGCACGTCGCCCAGCAGGCCAGATACAAGGATCGAGCGGGTCTTGATGATGTCTTCGACATAACGGAATTTTGACGCCATGGCGACCAAAGTGTCGTTGCGTTTGCCCGCGTCGAGAATGCGTTTGGCGCTGGCTTCGTCGATGGAAAGCGGCTTTTCGCACAGAACCGGAATCTTCCGCTCCAGCATAAATACCGCAATATCTTCGTGCGTTACCGGTGGCGTGCACAGGATGATTGCATCAAGTTTGACCTTTTCGATCATTTCCTGATGCGAGGTGAAACCTTTGCAACCCGCCGTTTCCGCTGCTGCCTGAACGGCTGCTGGGCGGATATCGCAAATAGCGGCAACCTTGGCGACGCCGCTGTCCTCAACCGCCTTCAAATAGGCCTGCGCAATGGCGCCGACGCCGATAATTCCAATCTGTTTCATCACAAATTTCCCTGATTACGCGTTCATCAAACGGTCGTGGCGGCTTATAATTGACGTGGCGATATGGTCCACAT
>JANMOK010000219.1:0-4130 GCA_031369165.1 Paracoccaceae bacterium | reverse complement strand
GGTGGGTGGCGGAGGCGGTGGGATTCGAACCCACGGAACGGTTCCCCGTTCGCTCAGTTAGCAACCGAGTGCTTTCGGCCTCTCAGCCACGCCTCCGCCGCGAGGTTTAGCGTGTTCCCGCACCTATTCACAAGGGTGAAGTTTTCAAAGACTGTCAAATTGATTCAGCCAAAAACAAAATCGCCTTGGCTGAACTGGAACGGTTCAATGAGCCCGGAATCGGCGGTATCAATGACCATAAGGTCGTCCCCAAACCGGATATCGAAACCATAACTTTTGGCGGTAATCGACAGCTCGGTAAAATGATAAATCAGGGCAAAGGCGGAAAAATCCAGTTTATCAATACCGGTTTCGAAATCTTTGACCGTGTCCAATTTTCCATCATCCACGAACGTAAAAGTATCGGCCCCGGAACCACCCGTCAGAATGTCGAGCCCGATACCATCAACCAGCCGATCATCGCCATCACCGCCAAACAAACGGTCGTTGCCGGCATTGCCATAAAGGTCATCGTCAAGAACGGTTCCATAGAGTGCGTTGTTCAGCGCTGTTCCCAACATGACCTTGCCCAAATCACCCAGATTCAGGGCGAATGTTGTGAAGCCGCTTTCCGACTGGCTGCCGACAAAGGCGGTTAGCGTGCCAAATACGTTTGCAACTTTGATGCTGGAAATATTGTCCAGCGTAATATCCCAATCGTCGGCTATGACATCGACAACCGACAGATGTCCATAGGGGCTAAGTTGCAGCAGCGTCAGCCCGTCATCGGCGCCGCCTGCCAGCAGAAAGACCCGGCCCGCAATATCAAATTTAGTCAGCGCTTGAATGCCGCCAAATCTGGTGTCGCGCGTGTCCAATAGGTGATCAACCGGCGTCAACTGTCCGGTCTTTGAAACGGAAAACACTGTCAAGCTATCGCTTCCCGCCGCCCCCAAAACGGCAAAGGCCTGGGTGCCAATCCGTGCGGTTTCCAAAACACCGGCACCACTGAACCCCCATTTTTCTGTTGGCGCACTTCGATCAGCATAGGCAAGTGTCCCATTGCTATTGATCAAAAAACTTTGCACTCCCGGCTCATTTCCGGAAGCGGTAATCAGAAACTTTTTGCCAAAAAATGTGCAGGATTCGATGTCCGTGACGTCTTTCAGAAAGGATTTGCCGGTATCAGCTATAGCGGCAATTTTCAACAAACTGCCGTCCGCCTTGATGCGGAAACACTGCAAACCGGGCTCGCCCCAGCGGCTGGCATAAACATAGGTGCCCGCCTTGTTGAACGACCAGTCGCTCGTTGCGAAATTGCAATAGGCCGCAACGTTGCTACCGTTTACCAAAAGCTGCACAAACGTGCCATCGATACCGGCTCGATAGGTCGTCGCCGATTGCGAAAAGCGGCCAGAGGGCAGCAGCAATGCCATTGCGCCGGTTTCGATCACCGACAGATCAACTGCCGTGTCGGTTCCGGATTCCGGGCTGCAGGCAAGACATTGCACAGGGTTGATGCTGCCATCGGCCAAAAGCTCAAAGCTGTTCAAACCGCCTTCATATTCGCTGGTTGCATAAATAAAGACGCGGCCAGCAATCTGGCGAACGGCCAGGTCCGACAAGCCGAGCAGATAGAGCTCCGGCGAATCCGTCACGACGGATCCGCGGACAAACGCCGCAGACATGAACACCACTCCTCACACCACGGGTTAGGCTGCGCTGAATGTGTTACTCAAAAGGAAATTATTCGCGGCGCGATATGTTAATGTTGTGAAAATACGAAGTTAACGAATTACGTATTGAACAAGAAATGCAGCACGTCGCCATCGGCGACCTCGTAGGTCTTGCCTTCGGATCGCATTTTGCCTGCCACTTTCGCGCCCTGTTCGCCATTGCTGGCAACAAAATCGTCATAGGCGATGGTTTCGGACCGGATAAACCCCCGTTCAAAATCGCCGTGAATAACGCCCGCCGCCGCAGGTGCCAGCGTGCCTTTGGCAATCGTCCAGGCCCGGGCTTCTTTTGGGCCGACGGTGAAATAGGTTTGCAGGCCCAGCAGCTCGTGCCCCGCCACAATCAGGCGATCCAAGCCGGCCTCGTGCAGCCCCATTTCCTCCAGAAACATCTGCCGATCGTCATCGGACAACTGGCTGATCTCTTCCTCAATCGCCGCCGAAATCACCACCGAAGCGGCACCTTGCACCCTGGCCATTTCAGCCACTTTGGCCGAGAACGCATTGCCGCTGGCCGCACTCGCCTCCTCAACGTTGCAAACAAACAGCACCGGCTTTGACGTCAGCAGCTGCAGCGATTTCCACGCCTTGAGATCGTCTTCCGCCACTTTCACCGTCCGGGCCGGTTCGCCTTTTTCCAGGGCAGCTTTGGCCAATAAAAGCAGGCCGTTCTGCAGCAGCGATTCCTTATCGCCGCCGCGCAATTTTCGCCCCAAATTCTGCAAGCGCTTCTCGACACTTTCCAAATCCGCCAGCATCAATTCGGTTTCAATCGTCTCCGCATCGGCCACCGGGTCGATCTTGTCCGAAACATGGGTGATGTCGGTATCCTCGAAACAGCGCAGCACATGGGCAATAGCGTCGCATTCGCGGATATTGGCGAGGAACTGGTTGCCCAGACCCTCGCCTTTCGAGGCACCTTTCACCAGTCCGGCAATATCGACAAAGGTCATCCTTGTCGGGATGATCTGTTTTGAACCCGCAATCGCGGCCAAAATATCCAATCGCGCGTCGGGCACCGAAACCTCGCCGACGTTGGGCTCGATGGTGCAAAACGGAAAGTTCGCCGCCTGCGCCGCTGCCGTGCGCGTCAGCGCGTTGAACAGAGTTGATTTACCCACATTCGGCAACCCAACGATTCCGGTCTTGAAGCCCATCGCCGGACCCTTTCAAAGCTAACTCGTGCGGCTTCTAGTGTTCGGCGGTGCATTTCTCAAGCGCTTGCCTTGATTTTCCTGTTTCGCTCAAGCAAACGGGTGCAGTTCACCAACAGGAAGCCCGATGACCCGCATTGATGACACGTTCGCCAAACTGAAGGCGCAGAATAAATCTGCCTTTGTTGCCTTCATCATGGCGGGTGATCCGAATTACGACCATTCGCTGGCCGTCATGCGCGGTTTGCCCGGCGCGGGTGCTGATATTATCGAACTTGGCATGCCGTTTACCGATCCAATGGCCGATGGCGTTGCTATTCAACTTGCCGGTCATAGGGCGCTGGAAGGAGGCATGACTTTGACACGCACCTTGCAAATGGTTGCAGAGTTTCGCGTCGGTGACAGCTATACCCCCATCGTCCTGATGGGCTATTACAATCCGATCTATTCGATGGGCGTAACTGCATTCCTGACCGCCGCCAAATCTGCGGGCGTTGACGGTTTGATCATCGTCGATCTGCCGCCCGAGGAAGACGATGAGCTGTGCCTGCCCGCGCAAGCGGCGGGGCTGAACTTCATCCGTTTGGCGACGCCCACCACCGATGCCAAGCGCCTGCCCAAAGTGCTGCAAAACACCTCGGGTTTTGTCTATTACGTCTCGATCACCGGCATCACTGGCGCGGCTTCGGTGCAAGCCGATCTGGTCAAACCCGAAGTCGCCCGCATCAAAGCCGCCACCAACCTGCCGGTTGTCGTTGGCTTTGGTATCAAAACCCCCGAGACCGCGCGTGCAGTTGCCCAAATTGCCGATGGTGCAGTTGTAGGATCAGCAATTGTTTCGCTGGCCGGGGCGGGGAAGTCGCCAACCGAGATATTGGCCTTTGTGAAAACGCTGGCCGACGGGGCGCATGGCGCTTGAGGGTTTAGGACAGGGGAAGGGGTGAGGCTGTTTCCCTTCTCCACGTGTGGAGAAGGTGGCGCGCATGCGCCGGATGAGGGGGTTCCACCTAGCGCAAACTCACCTGTCCACCAAAAACACATGCACCGCAATCGGCCCGTGCGCACCCAGTTGAATCTTTTGCGCAATATCGGCTGACCGTGAAGGACCGGTGATCAAATTTACCGTTCGCGGATCAAGTCCGCGCCGACGAAATTCGACCCACATATCTTCAAAGCCGCCCATCACATCGGCCTCGCGCACCACCATAAAATGCGTCTCGCCGAGGAATGCCAGAGTTACGGGATTTTCTGGCCCTGACGT
>JANMOK010000199.1:0-2902 GCA_031369165.1 Paracoccaceae bacterium | reverse complement strand
CAACGACCCATAGGCGAAAACCCAAACATCGCCGCCATCCGGCCGCCCCGCCAGAACTTCTGCGAGATAATCCGCATAATCTTCATCGCTAGGCCGATCACTCCGCCCCGCCAAACGCCCGGTTTCGCCCGAATAAGGCGGAACACGCGCGACAAGTTCCGGCGTTAGGTGCATTTGGCGAAGTGTCATAGCCACGATCCGACTCCCTGACTGGACCAGCGAAAGCTACCCGTTTCGCCGGGCAAAGCAATCGCCCAATACCGACCGCACGATAGGTGATTTCACCCATCATTCCACCCCACCGGCCAACTCCGTCAACACTGCCAACGCACGATCCCCTAAACCCAACGGCACAAAGACGTGGTCGTGATGAAACGCCGCCACCATATTGCAGGGAATGTTTTCCGCCGCCAACGCACCGGCCACGGCGGCGGTCAGACCTACGCCATCTAGTGCCGAATGCACGCTCAACGTGATCTGCGCCATCGGTTGATCAACGGGAAAACCCAGTTCGCCCGCCGCCACAACGGGCAAGATCAAACTCGCGCCCTCAACCTCGCGAAACAGTCCCAAGGCCTGCGGCAGCGCCTGTGCAAGCCGCGCCTCATCGCGGGTCGTGCAAAACACAAATACCCCCGGCTGCCGTGCCGGGGCCATACCCACAATCATCGCCGCCGTGGCCTTGATCGGTTTACTCATCCCCCCTACCTCAACTTCAACGTCGCCAATCCCACCAGCGCCAAGATCAACGAGATGATCCAGAACCTGATCACGATCTGCGCCTCGCCCCAGCCCTTTTTCTCATAGTGGTGATGGATCGGCGCCATCAGGAAAATCCGCTTGCCGGTACGCTTGAAATACAGCACCTGAATGATCACCGACAAAGCTTCAACCACGAACAGCCCGCCGATGATCGCCAGCACGATCTCGTGCTTGGTCGCCACCGCGATTGCGCCCAAAGCGCCGCCCAATGCCAGTGACCCGGTATCCCCCATAAACACCGCCGCAGGGGGTGCGTTATACCACAAAAACCCCAACCCGCCGCCCAAAAGCCCGGCGACAAATATGGTGATTTCCCCGGTCCCCGCCACATAGTGCACGTCGAGATATTCGGTGAAGTCGGTGCGGCCCACCGCATAGGCAATCACCCCGAACGAGGCCCCGGCAATCATCACCGGCATGATCGCCAACCCATCCAACCCATCGGTCAGGTTCACCGAATTGGCGGCACCGACAATCACGAACATCGCAAACGGGATGAACAGGAAACTCAAATTCAGCAACGCATCCTTGAAAATCGGAAATGCCAGCCTTCCTGACAAATCATCCGGGTGCAACTGCATCGCCCAATAGCCGGCAATCATCGCCACCACCAAACCAATCAGCATGCGAACCCGGCCCGAAACCCCTTTGTTGGTCTGCCGTGTCACCTTGGCATAATCATCGGCAAAGCCAATCAAACCAAAGGCATAGGTGACAAACAGGATCATCCAGATGAAGCCATTGTCCAACCTAGCCCACATCAAGGTCGATACCAACAAAGCGCCAAGGATCAAGACCCCGCCCATTGTCGGCGTTCCGGCTTTGGAAACCAAATGGCTCTCCGGCCCGTCCGTCCTGATCGGCTGGCCCTTTTTCTGCTTGCTTCTCAACAAGTTAATCAAGGGTCGTCCAAAGACAAAGCCAAAGATCAAGGCGGTGAAAAACGCGCCGCCAGCGCGAAAGGTGATATAGCGAAACAGGTTGAAAATGTCGCCGCCGTCGGAAAGCCCGCTCAAATAATACAGCATTCAGTCCATTCCTCCGGCAATCTCGGCGGGCAGGGCTTCGCCCAATTTCAGGATTGCGTCAACAACCAATGCCATTTTCGCCCCGTTCGACCCTTTGACCATCGCCACGTCACCGGCGTCCAGCAACTTGCGCGCCCGCTGCGACAATTCACTCGAATCCTTGACCCATTCACCGCGTTTGCTGCTGGGCAAGGCGTCGTGCAGGGCGCGCATCCGCACCCCGCAACTATGCACCAAGTCGATGCCCGCCATCGCCTCTAGCCCCGCCAAACCGGCATGCAGCGCCGTTTCCTGCGGCCCCAATTCCAGCATATCGCCCAGAAACGCAATCCGGCGCCCCTCGCTGACCCGACCGACCCCATGCTCCACCCGCGTTGCCGCCAGCACATCCAAGGCCGCTTCCATCGAGGCCGGATTGGCGTTGTAACTTTCATCCACCAGCGTGATGAAGCCATCAATCGCCGCGTATCCCAAGCCAACCTTCCAGCGCGTGCCACGCCCCACCGGCGGAACCCAACTGGCCAACGACAAGGCCGCGCGGCCCAAATCGCCACCCAAAGCCTCAACCGCCGCCAAAACCGCTAAAGCATTCATCGCCAAATGCCGACCGGGCGCTGCCACTTTGAACAAGATTTCCTGCCCGCGGACCCGCGCCTTTACGCAGGTCGAATTCTCGCCCAATTTCACCAGCTTCAAGGCAAATTCCGGCCGCCCAATCGAGCCAAATCGCACCAATCTCGACCCAACCCTTCGACGCAAAATCGGATAAGTTTCCAAATCCCGGTTCAACACCGCCGTGCCACCCGGCTCCAACCCGGCAAATATCGCCGCCTTCTCGCGGGCAATGGCCGCCACATCCTTAAACGCCGCCAAATGCACCGCCGCCACGTTGGTTACAATCGCCACATCCGGCCTTGCCAACATCGCCAACGGCCCGATCTCGCCGGGATGGTTCATGCCAATTTCAATCACGGCAAAATCAACGCCATTCGGCATCCGCGCCAAAGTCAAAGGCACACCCCAATGGGTGTTGAAACTTTTCTCCGCCGCATGAACACTCCCCTGATCCGCCAAAACCGTGCGCAACATTTCCTTGGTCGAGGTTTTGCCGG
>JANMOK010000188.1:0-10706 GCA_031369165.1 Paracoccaceae bacterium | reverse complement strand
GCGGATCGATGCGGATTTTCTGGTGATGGCGGTGGGCATTCGGCCCAACTTCGGTTTGGCACAGGCTTCGGGCCTGAAATACAATCGCGGTTTGCTGGTTAACGACGAGATGAAAACCGAAGACCCGGAGGTGTTCGCCATTGGCGAATGCGTCGAACATCGGGGGACATGCTACGGGCTGGTCGCGCCCTTGTATGACATGGCCAAGGTGGCGGCCCGCAACTTGTTGGGCTTCAAGGAAGTGTTCGAGGCGGTCGAGATTTCGACCAAGTTGAAAGTGACCGGCTGCGACCTGTTCAGCGCCGGCGATTTTGCAGAAAAACCGGGGCGCGAGGAGATTGTTTACCGCGATGCGACGCGCGGCATCTACAAGCGGCTGGTGATTGAGGACAATCGTATCATCGGCGCAGTGATGTATGGCGATACCGTCGATGGCGGTTGGTTTTTGCAAAAGATGCGGGCCAAGGAGGATATTGCGGGCATCCGCGATACATTGATCTTTGGTCCGAATTTTGCCGGAGGCCTGCCGCAGGACCCTATGGCGGCCGTTGCAGCCTTGCCGCTTGAAGCGGAGATTTGCGGCTGCAACGGCGTGTGCAAAGGCGCGATTATTGCGGCCATCGACAACGGCGCGGGGTCGCTGGAACTGGTGAAGGCGCGGACCAAGGCGAGCACCTCGTGCGGGTCTTGTGCGGGGCTGGTGGAAAAGGTCGTGGCGCTGAAACTGGGCGATGCGTTCAAGCCAGTGGCGGCGGGGATGTGCAAATGCACGGATCTGACGCATGACGAGGTGAGGAAACTGATCCGGGTGAAGGAATTGCGCTCTATTCCCGCAGTGATGCAGGAATTGGAATGGAAATCCTCGCATGGTTGTGCGTCGTGCCGTCCGGCGTTGAATTATTACATGATCTGCGAATGGCCGGGCGAATATGTTGACCACGGACCGAGCCGGTTCATCAACGAGCGGGTGCATGCCAATATCCAGAAAGACGGCACTTATTCGGTAGTGCCGCGCATGTGGGGTGGCGTCACCAATGCGGCGGAACTGCGGGCGATAGCCGATGTAGCGGACAAGTTCAACGTGCCGACGGTAAGGTGACGGGCGGGCAGCGGATCGATTTGCTGGGGATCAAAAAGGACGATTTGCCGGCGGTTTGGGCCGATCTGAACGCCGCTGGCATGGTCTCCGGCGCCGCTTATGCCAAGGGGCTGCGGACGGTGAAAACCTGCGTTGGCACCGATCATTGCCGCTTTGGCGTGCAGGATTCAACCGGGCTTGGCGTGCGGATCGAAAAGGCGCTTTGGGGCGCCTGGTCGCCGCACAAGTTCAAGATGGCGGTGTCGGGTTGCCCGAGGAACTGTGCCGAGGCGACGTGCAAGGACATGGGGGTGGTGTGTGTGTCCGAGGGCTATCAGTTGCACATTGGTGGGGCGGCCGGGATGGACGTGAAGCAGACCGAACTGCTGTGCACCGTCGCCACTGAAGATGAGGCTGTGGAATATTGCGCGGCGTTTTATCAGCTTTACCGCGAGAATGCGCAGTATCTGCACCGGCCCTATAAATGGATCGCCAAGGTCGGGCTGGATTGGGTGAAGGAAAAGGTTGTGGCGGATGCAGAATCGCGCACCGCTTTGGCGGCGCGGTTTTTCTTTAGCCAAAAGTTTTACCAGATCGACCCTTGGGAAGAACGCACCAAGGGCAAGGATGCGCATGAGTTTGCACCTTTGGCGGATTTGACTTTGGTGGCGGCGGAATGAGCGGGTTTCTGGATATTGGCGCGGTGGAAGACATTCCTCGGCAAGCGGCGCGGTTGGTCAAAACCCATGCCGGCTGCATCGCGATTTTCCGTAATGCCGAGGACAAGGTTTTCGCGCTGGACGACACCTGCCCGCACAAAGGTGGGCCGTTGTCCAATGGGATTCAGCACGGCGAAAGCGTGACTTGCCCGCTGCACGGCTGGGTGTTTGATTTGAATACCGGAATGGCACAAGGCGCGGATGAGGGGGCGGTGCGGACTTATGCGGTGGTGGTGAAGGATGGGCGGATCTTGCTCGACCGCAGGGCGCTGGCGACAAGGATTGCGGCGGAGTGAATCCGGTCAAGACGACATGCGCTTATTGCGGGGTAGGCTGTGGGGTTTTGGCTTTTCCCGATGGCTCGATCAAGGGTGATCCGGAGCATCCGGCGAATTTTGGACGGCTGTGTTCCAAGGGCGCGGCTTTGGGCGAGACGGTTGGATTGGAAGGTCGGCTGCTGTCGCCGATGGTGAAGGGGGCCGAAGCAAGTTGGGACGTGGCGCTGGATTTGGTGGCGTCGAGGTTTCGCCAGACAATCGCCGAACATGGCCCGGATTCGGTGGCGTTCTATGTCTCGGGGCAGTTGCTGACCGAAGATTATTATGTTGCCAACAAGCTGATGAAGGGGTTCATCGGGTCGGCCAATATCGACACCAATTCGCGGCTGTGCATGGCGTCTTCCGTCGCCGGGCACAAGCGGGCTTTCGGCTCGGACACGGTGCCCGGCACCTATGAAGATCTGGAATTGGCCGATGTGGTGGTGCTGGCGGGCAGCAACCTTGCGTGGTGTCATCCGGTGCTGCACCAGCGGATATTGGCGGCGAAGGAAAAGCGCAAGCTGACGATTGTGACCATTGACCCGCGCCGGACGGTAACGGCGGAAACGTCGGATATGCACCTGGCCATTCGCCCCGGAAGCGACGTGGTATTGTGGAATGGCCTCTTGGCCTGGATCGAAGGGCAGGGTGGCCTGGACGCCGGCTTTATTGCGGAGCATGTGAACGGCGAGAACGAAGCGCTGGATGCGGCGCGGGGGTTTGCGGTTGATGTCGTGGCGGCGGAATGCGGGCTCGAACCAAAACAAGTCGCGGCGTTTTACCGGCTGTGGCTGCGGCATGAAAAGGTGGTCAGTGTCTATTCCCAAGGCGTCAATCAAGCGCATGACGGCACCGACCGGGTGAATGCGATCATCAACTGCCACTTGGCCACGGGCCGCATTGGCAAACCGGGGATGGGGCCGTTTTCGGTGACCGGTCAACCCAATGCGATGGGCGGGCGCGAAGTTGGCGGGATGGCCAACATGCTGGCGGCGCATCTGGAAATTGGCGATTCCAAACATCGGCGGATCGTGCAGCAGTTTTGGAATTCACCGGTGATTGCCAACAAGCCGGGGCTGAAAGCGGTCGAGATGTTCGATGCTGTCGCCGATGGTCGCATCAAGGCGATCTGGATCATGTGCACCAATCCGGTGGTGTCGATGCCACGGGCGGATTTCGTGCGCGCAGCTTTGGCGAATTGTCCGTTCGTGGTGGTGTCCGATATTGTTGTCGATACCGACACCAGTGCGGTGGCTGATGTGCTGCTGCCCGCCACCGGCTGGGGCGAGAAGGACGGCACCGTCACCAATTCCGAACGGCGAATTTCGCGGCAACGGGCATTTTTGCCGGTACCAGGGCTGGCGCGGGACGATTGGCGGATTGTGTGTGATGTTGCCGGTCGGATGGGATTTGGGGGGTTTGGCTTTGCAAGTCCGGCGGAGGTGTTTGACGAACACGCGGCTTTGTCCGGGTTGGCAGGAACGGATTTCGATATTTCGGGACTGGTCGGCGGCGATTATGACGCGATGGAGCCGGTGCAATGGCCTGTTTCTGCGGCGAAGACCGGTGGCCGGTTCTTTGGCGATAGGCAGTTTTTCACCAGTGATGGCAAAGCGCGGATGCTGGCACTGGTGCCGCGCGACAGCCCCAATGCGGTGAGCGCGGAATTTCCGCTGCTGCTGAACACCGGCCGGGTGCGCGACCAGTGGCATACGATGACGCGCACGGGCAAATCGCCAAAGTTGAACCAGCATATCGGTGAGCCGTTTGTCGAGGTTAACCCGACCGATGCGTTGCGGTCGGGCTTGGAACCGGCGGATTTGGCGCGGGTTTCCTCGGTCCACGGCGAGATTGTCGTCAGGGTGCAGGTTACGGACCGGGTCTTGCCGGGGTCGGTGTTTGTGCCGATGCACTGGAACGGTCTGACCAGCGCGACCAGTCGGGTTGATGCCCTTATTGCCCCTGTCGTGGACCCGGTTTCGGGGCAGCCGGAACTGAAGCGGACGGCGGTTCGAGTTGATAAATTTCAGGCGGCTTGGTTTGGATTTGCGGTTTCGCGGCAGGAACCAACGCCAAATACCGCGTATTTTTCCAAGAAGAAGAACGAGCAAGGCTGGGCCGTGGAATTGGCCGGAACCGATACGCCGCCGGAATGGGAGAGTTTTGCCCGCGATATGGTGCAAAACAAGCAGGCCGTAGCTGTCAGCTATAGCGACGCGGGCCGGGGGCAGGCGCGCATTGCGCTGGTTGAGGGCGAGCAGGTTTTGGCGGCATTGTTTGTTTCGCGTGCGCCGGTCAAGGCGGCACGGACGTATTTGGCCGGACTGGCTGGCCTGTCGGTCGCCGATGTTCTGGCCGGTTGCGCCGGGGCCGGTCGCCCGGACGCGGGGGCCGTGGTTTGCGCCTGTTTTTCGGTGGGCGTGAACACGATATTGGCTGGAATTGCTGGCGGTTTGGTCAGCGTCGAAGCGATTGGAGCGGCACTGCAGGCCGGCACCAACTGTGGCTCGTGCAAGCCGGAACTGCGCGGGTTATTGGCGCGAGGGACGGCTTTGGCGGCGGCATAATCCGCCAGAGGCTGGGCAAGTGTCGCGCGTCTGGATATCCTGCCTGAAAACGGGAGGGTTTCATGGCCAGTATCGGATGGGGATTGATCGGAGCGAGCACGATTGCCAGCCAGTGGGTGATTGGCGCGATCCGCGCCAATGGCGGGGTGATTCATGCTGTGATGAGCACGTCGCGCGAACGTGGCGCGGAATATGCGGCGCGGCATCATATTCCGGCAGCAGATTTTTCGGTCGAAGGGCTGTTGGCGCGGCCGGGGGTTGAGGCGGTTTACATCTCGACGACCAACGAGCTGCATCAGGAGCAGGCCTTGGCCGCAATCGCGGCGGACAAGCATGTGCTGTGCGAAAAGCCGCTGGCTTTGACGGTAGCGGAGGCGCGGCGGATGGTGGCGGCGGCTGCCAGCGCGCGAGTCGTGTTTGCGACCAACCATCATTTGCGGAATGCCGCGACCATTCGGGCCATTCGGGAGTCGATAAAGGCAGGGGATATTGGCAAAGTTTTGGCTGCACGTGTGTTTCACGCGGTGTCGCTGCCAGATTTTTTGCAAGGCTGGCGGATCAATTCGGCTGGAGCCGGGGGCGGGGTGATTTTGGATATTACGGTGCATGACGCCGATACTTTGCGGTTTGTGCTGGATGATGAACCGGTCGAGGTGACGGGGCTCGCGCAATCGGGCGGCATGGGCGTAGGCGGGGTTGAGGATGCGGTGATGGCGGTGCTGCGGTTCAAATCGGGCGCGATTGCGCAAGTGCATGACGCGTTTACTGCGAAACATGCGGTGACCGGGTTGCAGGTGTTTGGGTCAGCGGGGACTCTGGTTGGTTCCGACTGTTTGACCCAGAACGCCAAAGGCGAGGTGGTGCTGACCAATGACGCCGGGTCGCGGGTGTTGGCGGTGATGCATGAGAACCTCTACGAGCGCTCGGTCAAGCGGTTTCATGGGGCTGTGGCGGGCACGGATACGGTGGCGGCTTCGGGTGAGGATGGGGTGCGGTCGCTGGCAATTGCGCTGGCGGTGGTGGAGGCCTGCGGGACGGGGAAAAGGGTGAAGGTGGGGTAGGATGGTGATTTCACCCATCATTCCAACGGCTTACCCAGTCGCGTCGCCAAAAGATGGGTGCGGAGCACCCATCCTACTTTAGTCATCCAAGCCTTTGCCCTTCAGAATTTGCGGCACCGATTTTTCGATCCTCGCCTCGCGCGTTTTGGCCTGCTTGGCGGCGGAGAAGTAGAGGAGGTAGCCGCGTTGGCGGCCTGGGGTCAGGGTGTCGAAGGCGGTGCTTAGGTCGGGGTCGTCGGCGAGTTTGGATTGGAACTCCTCGGGCATGTCGAACTTAGCGGTCGGTTTGAAATCGACCTTCAGGCCAGCTTTTTCTACCGCGATGGCCTCAACGATATAGGCGTGCAGGGAGGGTTCGAGGGTGGCGATTTGTTCTAGGCTGGTGAAGCGGATTTGGCGGGCGGATTGCACGTTTTTGGTTTGCTGGATCAGGATACCTGCCGGGTCTTTCAGCAATGCGCCTTTGTGGAACAGATAGGCGCAATAGTCGTTGAAGGCGTGGATCAGAAAGACATTGGCGTTGTTCAGGGTGTAACAGGGGTGTTTCCATTTCAGCTCTTCGCTCAGGCCGCTGGCGAGGGCGATGCTGCGCAGCAGGCGCAGTTCGGCTTGCCATTTTCGGGGTTTGTCGAAGTAGGGGTCAACTTTTGGATTCATGATGGTCCCGTTATTGCCAATCATTGAGGCCGATGCCGTCTAGTATTCGTGGGAAGGATTTTTCGATCCGCGCGACGCGGGTTTTTGATTGTTTGGCAGCGTTAAAATGCATGTTATAGGCGCGTTGGCGACCGGGGGTTAGGGCTTGGAAGGCTTCCTTGAAGGCGGCGTTTTCTTGGAAACAGGTTAGGAGTTCTGGGGCAAAGACCAAGTCGGTTTTCTCTTTGAAATCGACCTTCAAACCGGCCTTTTCCACCGCGACGGCCTCTTTGACATAGGTCTTCAACGTGGATTCCATCGCCGCAATCTGTGCCAGGCTGGTGAAGCGGATCACCCGCGCTGACTGGGTATTCGGACCGGGCTTGTCGAGAATACTGTCCGCGTCTTTCAGCAGGGCTCCTTTGAAGAATCCAAGCGTGCAGCAGTCTTTCAATTCACCCATGATCGCCACGTTATGGCCCTCAAACGCGTAGCAGGGCGAGCGCCATTTGAAGGTCTCGGTTAACCCGCAATCAAGCAGGATCATCCGCAGGCGCGCCAGTTCGGCACCCCATGTTTTGGCCTTGCCAAGAAAGACGTCGATCCGGCGATCCGTCATGCGGCGGGCGTTGCGTGTTTCATCACAATTGAGCATAGGCAAGGATTGCTGTGCAGCAAGCCACATATTACGCTTCGGCGGCAAATCACCTGAAAGTCTTTCCCAATGAATGCACCTGATATCGTAATCATCGGCAGCGGCATGGCCGGGGCTTCGGTGGCGGCGGGTCTGGCCAAGTCTGGCGCAAAAATTCTGATGCTGGAGCGCGGCGCGCAGATCATCGCCGACGGCCACGAACGGAACCCGCGCTCGCTGTTTGCCACCGGGCATTATATGCCGGCGGAAAAGTGGGTAGATCAGCACGGCAGGGCGTTCACCCCCGGCAACCATTACAACATCGGCGGCAATTCCAAGTTTTATGGCGCGGTGATGTTTCGCTACCGCGCCGAGGATTTTGCCGCGATGGAGCATGAAGGCGGAGTGTCGCCCGCTTGGCCATTCGGCTATGGCGAACTGGCACCGTGGTACGATGCGGCGGAGACGTTGTACCGCGTGCGCGGTGTGGTGGAAGGTGATCCGACCGAGCCAGCGCATGCAAACCCCTATCCGTTCAAACCGGTGCCCGACGAAGCGCCGATTGCCGATGTTCGCGCCCGGTTGGTCAAGGCCGGAACAAAACCATTCTCGCTGCCGTTGGCGGTTGATGTCGACGAATGGCTGCAGCACGGCAGAATTACCTGGGACGGGTTTCCCGACACCCGCAGCGGCAAGATGGACGCCGAAACCTGCGGCTTGGCTGCGGCGGCGAAAAATCCGGAGTTCCGCCTGGAATCCGGGGCGCTGGTGACAAGGCTTGATGCCGGTGTCGATGGCAGGATCGTTGCTGTGCATTATCAGCGCAACGGCCAGCACCATCGGGTGTCGCCAAAGGTCGTGGTGCTGGCGGCAGGTGCGGTGCAGTCGGCGGCGTTGCTGTTGCGTTCGGGATTGGCCAACAAATCCGACCAGTTGGGCCGCAACTTCATGAACCACAATTCCACAGCTCTTATTGGCGTCAGCCCGACCTTCGTGAACGACGCGATCTATCAGAAAACCATTTCGATGCATGACTGGTATCTGAACGACGGTGAAGGCGGGTTTCCGTTGGGCAATATCCAGTTACTGGGCCGGGTGAGCGGCGAAATCCTGCGTGGCCAGGTGAAATTTGCCCCGGGGTTTGCGCTGGATTGGCTGTCGCGCCATTCGATTGATTTCCTTGGCATGACCGAGGATTTGCCGCGGGCGGACAGTCGGGTGACGCTGGACGGCAATCAAATCAAGCTGGCGTGGACGCGCTCCAACATGGTCTCGCATCGGCGGCTGGTCCGCAAATTCAAGGCGACTTTGCGCCGGATCGGCTTTCCAATCGTGCTGACGCGGCTGTTTGACGGGCGGGTGCCGTCGCATCAATGCGGCACAGCGCGCATTGGCGATGATCCAGCGCATTCGGTGCTTAACCCGCAGTGCCGGGCGTGGGATCACCCCAACCTCTGGGTGCCCGATGCCGGGGCTTTGCCGACATCGGCAGCGGTCAACCCGGCGCTGACAATTGCGGCGATGGCATTGCGGGCGGCAGAGGCGATTGGGCAGGATTTGTAGATTCGCCCTTGTGCCAGCAAGATCCCGGTTGTTTACGATTGGCATTCCGCCCAACCCGACCCTATTGTTGGAAAACAACGGGGAACTGGTCCATGATGATTGGCAAGCGCGGGCGGGCGGTGACTTCCATAAGCACGGCGGACGCGGACAGTCTGACAGTGCGCGAGCGTGACCTGTGTGGCGATTTGATGGGGCGGGTTTCATTCACCGAATATTTCTATTTGCTGGTGACGGGGCGGGAACCGACGGCCGAGCAGCGCTATTTCCTTGATCTGTTGCTGGTGGCAATCGCCGAGCATGGCTTGGTGCCCACCAATGTGGCGGCGCGCATGACTTTGGCGGCCGATCCTGGCTCGCTGCAAGGTGCCGTGGCGGCGGGGATATTGGGGTGCGGGTCGGTGATATTGGGTGCCTCGCAATATTGCGGCGAGTTTCTGGTTGCGGCTCTGGCAGCGCCGGATTTGCGGACATTCGTGCAAGGAATAAAGGACCAGGGCGGCAAAGTGCCGGGGTTTGGGCATCCGCTGCATAAAGCTGCCGACCCGCGCAGCACGCGGATCAATCAATTGCTGGCTGAGCGTGGTGCAGGGGGCAAACATGTGGCCTTGGCCAATGCGACGGTGCCAGTTGTAGCGCAAGTTTGGGGCAAGCCTTTGCCGATGAATGTGTCGATGATGATTGCGGCGGTGTTGCTGGATTTGGAGTTTCCGCCCGCGATGTTGAAAGCGATCCCCATATTGGCGCGAACCGGCGGCCTGCTGGCACATTTGGCCGAAGAACTGGAGACGCCGATCGGGTTTATGATGGCCAACGCGGCGGAGGAGGCGATTGCCTATGAGGCGTGATGTTTAATCGCGCGGCCGAAACACGGCCTTGGGTCGAGCAGGCTGCCGCCGATGACGCGGCCTTTCAGGGGCAGGTGGCCTATCTTTTGGAACGTTCCAAATTTTACCAAGTCAAGTTAGCTGGGTTAAAGGTTGGCGGGTTGGCGGATTTGGCCAACCTGCCGTTTACCGAGAAAGATGAGTTGCGGGCCAGTCGGACGGTGGGCAATGCGATTGGGGCGCATTTGGCGGCGGCGGACGCCGAGATTGTGCGGATTTATTCGACCAGCGGCACCACGGGCTCGCCCAGTTATATTCCGCTGACGGTGCGGGATTTGGCGGATTGGGTGGAGATTTCTTCGCGGTCTTACAGCGCGTCCGGGTTGGGCAAAGGGGATCGGATCATCACCACTTACGGCGCGGGGCCGTTTGTGGCGGGTGTGACGCTGGATGCGTTCAATTCATTGGGTCTGTGTCACATTCCGGTTGGCGCGGGAAACACGGAAAAGCTGATGGCAGCGGTGCAGAATTTGGCGGTGGACGCCATCGCCTTGACACCAAGTTATGCGCTGCACCTGGCGGAATGGGCTGGCGCGCGCGGGATTGATTTGCAGGGTTCCAGCGTCAAGCGATTGCTGGTTGCGGGTGAGCCGGGCGGGGGTGAAACGGAACTTCGGGCCAAGGTGCAGGAAGCCTGGGGAGCGCAGGTGACCGAGGCGATGGGGATTGGCGATATTTCGGTCTCGCTTTGGGGTGAGTGTGAAGCGCGGCAAGGCATGCATTTTTCCGGGCGCGGGCTGGTGCATTTCGAGCTGATTGACCCCGACACAGGCGCTATCAGGCCGCTGGAAGATGGGGTTGAGGGCGAGTTGGTCTATACCCACTTGCGCCAGCAAGCGGTACCATTGCTGCGGTTCCGATCACGCGATCATGTGCTTGTATCAACCGGGGTTTGTTCCTGCGGACGCACCGCGCCACGGGTGCGTTGCATTGGGCGGACGGATGATATGCTGATCGTGCGCGGCGTGAACGTGTTTCCGACGGCGTTGCGCGAAGTGGTGGCGGAATTTGCCCCCGCGACGACCGGGGTGATTTCAGTGCGTCCATCGCGCAAGGGCGTGAAACAGGAGCCGCCGTTGGCAGTTATGGTTGAAGGCCAAGGTATCGGTCTTGCCGAGCAGGTTGCCAGCCGGGTGCGGGAGAAATTGATTGTCACCGTCGCGGTGGAATTGGTGCCGCCGGGCAGCTTGCCGCGCAGCGATTACAAGTCCAAACTGGTCGAATGGCCAAAGGAGGGGTGAATGCGG
>JANMOK010000292.1:0-3353 GCA_031369165.1 Paracoccaceae bacterium | reverse complement strand
CCTTTGTCCTGCGCAAGCAATAATTGTTCCAGGTATTGCGCCAGCGGCTGTTTGCCATTCGGCGAAGGCCAGTGAATCAACGCTATGTCCACACACTCCAACTGCAACTGCATCAATGATCGTTCCAACGAGGGAACAAGCTGTCCAACTCCGAAATTCTCAGTCGAAATCTTGGTCGTGACAAACACCTCGCCACGCGGAAGGCCCGATAATTTTACTGCCTGCCCCACTTCGCCTTCGGTGTCATAGGTCTGCGCGGTGTCGATATGGCGGTAGCCGGTTTCCAGGGCACATAGAATCGCCTCAACGCCTTTCCTGCCGGTCCTGCCATAGGTTCCAAATCCAAGTTTCGGAATAAGTGTTTGATATAACTTCATAATTCTGCAACTTCCACGACAGTTCCGGAACGACATGCCCTAGGACTTCGTCAATCCAAAACAACATTTGTCAAATTACCCGATTGACGCAGAGCCAAAACTTAAGGATAGTTTAACGATAATACGGGCGCAGCGAAAGCGTTTCGTGCAAGAAGTGCAAAGCACCGCTAAGGGAGGGTCGATTGAAATTGCGGTGGAGCAAACTGTCGCCACAACTGGCCCTCACGCCAGCCGTTGCGATCACCCTTGTTGCCTTCCTCGGATCCATCTGTTGGACCATCTATATCTCGTTCACCCGCTCGCGTCGTTTCCCGGAATATTCCATCAACCCCGATGAATGGGGTCGCCAGTTCAACCGCCTGTTCAACGACAACGCTTGGACAATTTCGCTTGGCAACCTTCTGGTACTGGGTATCGGCTCCATGCTGGCCATCGTCGTAGGCTTCGTTCTGGCCGCGATGATCGACCGCGAAAAGCGTGGCGAGGATGTGTTTCGCACCATTTTCCTTTACCCGCTGGCCATATCGCTCATTGTCACCGGCGTCGTCTGGCGCTGGATGTTCAACCCCGGTCTTGGTGTCGAGAAATTCCTGCACGACCTCGGTTTTGAAAGTGCTGATTTCAACTGGCTCGCCGACCCCGACAAGGCGATGTATGGCATCATCCTTGCCGGGCTCTGGCAAAGTTCGGGCTTCTATATGGCGCTGATGCTGTCGGGCCTGAAATCGATCAACAGCGAAATCTGGAGCGCGGCCAAACTAGATGGCGTCAGCTTCTGGCGGCTTTACCTCGAGATCATCGTGCCGATGATGAAATTCACCTTCCTCACCTGCGCTATACTGCTCTCGCTTGGTGTCGTTCGCGCCTATGACATCATCGTCGCCATGACAAACGGCGGTCCGGGGCAAGATACCTGGACCCCGGCATTCTTCACCATCAACGCCTATTCCGGCAAATCCAACATCGCCTATGCCTCGGCAGCGGGCGTGATCATGCTGGTCATAACCTTGGCGATTTTCCTGCCATTGGTCGCCCTCACGTCGTGGCAGCTTAAACGACAACAGGCGAAAGTCACATGACCGACGCCACATTCGCTGCCCGCCGCAAGCGCCCCATATCGGGCCGCTCCATTGCTATCCTCACCTTCCTGGCAATTTGCGCCGCGTTCTTCTGCGTGCCGCTTTACGTCGTGCTCGCAACCTCCCTCAAAACCATGGACCAAATCCGCTTTGGTGCCATCTTTTCATGGCCGCAACCTTTCACGCTCGATGCCTGGCGCGAGGCTTGGTTTCACGCCTGCTCAGGCATAAAGTGCGACGGCATAAGGTCGGGCTTTTTCAATTCGCTGTCCATCCTGTTCCCCAGCCTCATCCTGTCCATCGCAATTTCTTCGGTCACCGGCTATGCGCTGGCACTGTGGAACGTGCGCTGGGCAGGAGCTTTTCTGTTCATCCTGTTCATGTGCGCCTTTGTACCGATCCAGATCATCATGATCCCCCTGATCATTCTGACCGGCAAATTGCACGTCTATGGCACCGTTTGGGGTATTGCGATCATCCATGCCGTCTTGGCCATGCCAATCCTGACCCTTATTTTCCGCAATTATTACAAAGACATCCCCGGCGAAATCATCCAGGCCGCGCAAATGGATTCGGGCAGTTTCTGGCGGATATTCATCGAGATCATCCTGCCCATGTCCGCCAATATCATGATCGTGGTTCTGATCCTGCAAATCACCCATATCTGGAACGACTTTCTTGTCGGCATCACCTTTGGCGGCATCGGCACCCAGCCGATGACGGTTATCTTGGCCAACGTTGTCATCACCACCACCGGCACGGCGGAATATAATGTCGATATGGCGGCAGCCCTGCTCACCGCTATTCCACCTCTGCTGATCTATTTTGTGCTCGGCAAGTTCTTCGTCCAAGGCATCACCGCTGGCGCGATAAAGGGATAGCAATGCCAAACGTCGAATTTCGCAACATCTGGAAAAAGTACGGCGCTTTGAGCGTGATGGAGAATCTGAACCTGTCGGTCGGTTCCGGCGAATTCCTCGTGCTGCTTGGCCCCTCTGGCTGCGGCAAGACCACGCTGTTGAACTTGCTTGCAGGCCTGCAAGACGTGACGGGCGGTTCGGTCTTGATCGACGGCAAAGACGTCACCGACCTTGACCCAAAAGACCGGGGTCTGGCGATGGTGTTCCAATCCTACGCGCTCTACCCAACCAAAACCGTGCGCGGCAATCTCAAATTCGGTCTTGCTGCGCAGCGGCTCAATTCGGCGGAAATAGACGCTCGCGTCAAGTGGGCCGCCGATCTTTTGCAAATCTCAAAACTGATGGACCGCCGGCCCAGCCAGCTTTCCGGCGGCCAACGTCAGCGCGTCGCCATCGGTCGCGCCTTGGTCAAGAAAGTCGGGCTTTTCCTGTTTGATGAACCGCTGTCAAACCTCGACGCCAAACTGCGCACCGAAATGCGGCTGGAAATCAAGAAACTGCACGATGAGCTGAAATCAACCATTGTCTATGTCACCCACGACCAAATCGAAGCCATGACAATGGCCACTCAAATTGCTGTCATGGATGCTGGCGTGATCCAACAATTTGGCACGCCCGACGAAATTTATGAAGCGCCGGCCACCTTGTTTGTTGCCGGTTTCATCGGGGCACCGGCAATGAATATGTTGAATGCAACCATGTCAGGCAGCCAGGCAACTTTCGCCGACGGTGCAAATGTCGACCTTTCTCGCTACCCGTTCGCCGGACGAGGTGTGCATCGTCGATACGGCGAACATGATCGTAACCGGTGGCATACGCGACGTCGGTTCTCAGCCGGAAGCAATCGACCGCTTGCCAGACGGCCGCAAGCTGTACGTTGCCAACGCGGGGAGCCACGACGTCGCCGTCATCGACGTCCAAAATTCCCGAGTCGACCTCAAGATCCCGGTCGGCGATACACCCAACGACATCGCGAT
>JANMOK010000107.1:0-3301 GCA_031369165.1 Paracoccaceae bacterium | reverse complement strand
GGTCGGTTTCCGCCACTGTTAGGCTGTCGATGTTATAGCCGCGACCGGAAAACAGGCCGATGACGCGGGCCAGCACGCCGGATTCATTGTCGACCAGAACGGCGAGCGTATGGGTTTCCTTGACGTCGCTGAGCGTGCTGTTGAGGTTATAGGCGGAATGGCTGGTGGAGCCTTTTTTGAGGTGGAGGGCGTTCATGGACGGCTTTCTAACGAGTGTTTCAGGAGGCTTTGCGGCGGTGTTCGTCAAGTTTGTCGGCGAGCCACATCTTGATCAGGGCTTGGCGGGTGACACCGCGGGCTTGCGCTTCGGTGTCAAGTTGTTTGACCATCAGTGGCGGGAAATCGACGTTGACGCGGCGAGGTTTGGGTTCGGCCACGCGGCTTTTCGACCAGTCGATGAATTCAGACATATCTTCGCCGTCATCGAAACGACGGTCGAATTCGGCGGCAGTGATGGTTTTGGTTCCGTCGATGTTGGCGATCAAACTGCGGTCATTCTGAAGTTTGTTCATAACCTTCCACCTCTCCTTTCGCCGCCCGCCTGACTGAGATCAGCCGAACAATTTCACCGCGCAGTGTAAACACCGCCGCCCAAACATTTCCTTCATACTCGGCCAGAGCCATGAAGCGAGGTTCGTCACGAGAAACAGCGGGTGCGTCGACAATTCGTAGTCCGTCCCACAATACCTGCGCTTCTACAAAGTCGATGCCGTGTTTGTCATGGTTGGCCTTGCTTTTGTCCGGGTCAAACTCAAATTCCATTATGGTTGCATTTCCATACCATTTCAACACCTTTCAGACGATCCGACCTGACCTGCCGATGTCCCTGAAAAGGTCTAGGCGATATGGAGTTGTCGGTCGGTTAATGAACCTGCCAGCGGCAGTTTCAGGTTGGCGCGGTGGGTGATGAGGTGATGGATAAATGGGGAGAATTCGCGGGCGATGGCTGCAGAATCTTTCGGTGACATTTCGGATTTGTAGCGATCGCGGACGCCTTTGTTGAACTGGGTGAAGCGGGCGGATCTGGCTTTGTCGGCGATGGCAGCGGCATCGCCCGGTTGGCCGAGTTGGGCCAGCATGCGTTCGGCGACGCTGGCGGTTTCAAAAGCGATGTCATCATAGCACAAAGGCAGCATGTTGGGCAGCGAAAGCCATTGTGCCAGCTTGGCGGTTTGGTCGCGGACGGCAATCAAGGCGGCGTCAAGATCGGTGATTTCGGAAAAGGCGGCGGCCCCGCTGGCAAGCGCCGCCTGTCCGGCATCCAGCATCGACAAGGCCATGTCGCGCGGATCGCGGTAGGCGGCGTGGCCGATCGCGTGACCTTGCTCGAACAGGCGTCGAACCGCCGGGTCAAGGCTGGTGTGGGTTTTGATAACGATCGGATGGCCGATTGACCGGGTTTCCGACAGGATAAGGTCTGCCATTTCATCGGTGATATGCTGGGCAAAGTTGATTTTGCGGTCGTTGCCCAAGGCGCGTTCAGACAGGCGGGGCTGATCGAAGCCGTTTGCCTCCAATGCGGTTCGCGCCAGCTGAAAGGCCAGCGTCGAACCGCATTTGGTCATGCCATAGCTGAAGATGATCAGCGGTTTCACTGGTTTACACCAAAACTGACCCGGCTTTGTCGATTACACCCGACGTTTCGGCATCGCCCATCAGCATGTCGTTATGCGCCTTGCCCGAGGGGATCATCGGGAAGCAGTTTTCGTGTTTCTCAACGCGGCAATCAAAAATGACGGGGCCGTCATAGGCGAGCATTTCCTTGATCGCTGCGTCCAAGTCCGCCGGATCGTCGCAGCGGATGCCTTTGCCGCCGAAAGCCTCGGCGAGTTTGACGAAATCGGGCAGGGCTTCGGACCATGAATGGCTGTAGCGCTGGCCGTGCAGCAATTCTTGCCATTGGCGGACCATGCCGAGGCGCTCGTTGTTGAGGATGAATTGTTTGACGGGCAGGCGGTATTGCACCGCCGTGCCCATTTCCTGCATGTTCATCAGCCAGGACGCTTCGCCGGCAACGTTGATGACCAGAGAATTTGGGTGCGCCACTTGCACGCCGTTGGACGATGGCAGGCCGTAGCCCATGGTGCCAAGGCCGCCCGAGGTCATCCAGCGGTGGGGTTCTTCAAACCCCAGATACTGCGCCGCCCACATCTGGTGTTGGCCTACTTCGGTGCAGATGTAGCGGTCGAGGTGTTTGGTCAGGGCTTCGAGGCGTTCCAAAGCGTATTGCGGTTTGATTGTCTTGGTCGAGTTCTTGTAGGACAGGCATTTTTTGGCCCGCCAAACATTGATTTCGTCCCACCAGCTTGCGACCTCCATCGAGGCGGTTTTCTTGCCGCGCTCTTTCCACAGTTTCAGCATATCGCCCAAGACATTGGCGATGTCGCCAACAATAGGCACGTCAACGCGGATGTTCTTGTTGATCGAGGACGGGTCGATGTCGATGTGGATCTTGAACGAGCCGGGGCTGAAGGCATCGAGTCGCCCGGTGATACGGTCATCGAACCTTGCGCCGATGCAGACCATGACGTCGCAATCGTGCATGGCCCAGTTGGCTTCGTAAGTGCCGTGCATGCCGAGCATGCCGATCCAGTTCTTGCCGGAAGCTGGGTATGCCCCAAGGCCCATCAGGGTCGAGGTGATGGGGAAATTGGTGGCGGCGACCAGTTCGCGCAGCAGTTGGCTGGCGGCAAGGCCGGAATTGATGACGCCGCCGCCGGAATAGAGGATGGGTTTCTTGGCGCGTTCCAAGGCCTCGACCGCCCGCAGGATGGCGCTGGCATCACCCTTGACTTGCGGTTGGTAGCGATGCGCCTCGCTTGGCTTTGGCGCGTGATAGGTGCCGGTGGCGAACTGGACGTCTTTGGGGATGTCGACCAAGACCGGGCCGGGACGGCCGTGGGTGGCGACGTGGAAGGCTTGGTGGATGGTTTCGGCAAGGATGTTGGTATCCTTGACCAGCCAGTTATGTTTGGTACATGGGCGGGTGATGCCAACGGTGTCGGCCTCTTGAAAGGCATCGTTGCCGATCATGAAGGTCGGCACTTGGCCGGTGAGAACGATAATCGGGATCGAATCCATAAGGGCGTCGGTCATGCCGGTGACGGCGTTGGTCGCACCGGGGCCGGATGTGACGAGGACCACGCCGGGGCGACCGGTCGAGCGGGCATAGCCTTCGGCGGCGTGGGTGGCACCCTGTTCGTGGCGCACGAGGATGTGGCGGATGTCGTTTTGTTGGAAAATCTCGTCATAGATCGGCAGCACCGCGCCGCCGGGATAGCCGAACACGGTATCGACGCCC
>JANMOK010000101.1:0-7320 GCA_031369165.1 Paracoccaceae bacterium | reverse complement strand
CGAGGCGACAAACAAGCAACTTGGGTTGGCCAAGGAAATGATTTGCCGAAGAATAATTGGCCAAGAGCATGTGGTTGAATTGGCTTTGATCGCTTTGTTGTGCGGTGGGCACGGGCTTTTGGTTGGGGTTCCCGGTCTGGCAAAGACCAGACTTGTCGAAGCTTTGGGTACTGTGATGGGGCTGGATTCTAAAAGGGTGCAGTTCACACCCGATCTGATGCCTTCCGACATACTGGGCGCCGAAGTTCTGGAAACTGCCAGCGACGGCGGCCGTGCTTTTCGGTTTATCGAAGGACCGGTTTTCTGCCAGCTTTTGGTGGCCGACGAAATCAACCGCGCCAGTCCACGCACCCAATCTGCCCTGTTGCAGGCCATGCAGGAAAAACACGTGACAATTGCCGGTCAGCGCTACGATCTGGATGAGCCGTTCCATGTTTTTGCCACCCAAAACCCCATCGAGCAGGAGGGGACTTATCCTTTGCCAGAAGCGCAACTGGACCGGTTCTTGGTGCAAATCGATGTGGACTACCCGGACAGGCAGGCAGAAAAAGCCATTGTTCTTGCGACCACCGGTGCGAGTGAGCAAGAGCTGGAGCCGGTGTTTGATGCGCCAGCATTGATTGCCGCGCAACAGTCATTGCGCAGGCTTCCGATTGGCGACTCGGTGTTGGAACTTATTCTTGATCTGGTCCGAAGCGCGCGTCCGGGTTCTGCGGACGCCCACCCCGACATTAACAGGTCGGTGATTTGGGGGCCGGGGCCTAGGGCTGCGCAAGCGTTGATGTTGGCGGTGCGGGCGCGGGCGCTGCTGCATGGGCGCTTGGTCGCCAATGTTGACGATGTGCGGGCATTGGCCTTGCCGACGCTGAAGCATCGAATATCCTTGGGGTTTGCCGCGAGGGCCGAGGGACAAACGGTTGAATCGGTTGTTTCGGCGCTGTTTGAGCGCGTTGCAAACCGCGAGGCGGCGGCTTGAAAAACCTGACCTCCGCCGAGGGGCAAAACGATGTCGCGGGCCGCGCGATTTGGTTGCGCCGCGATGCGGAGCGCATTGCCGGATCGCTGCCACCGCTGTTGGCGGAAGCGCGGCAGTTGGCCAGTTTTGTCTCATCGGGATTGCATGGTCGGCGTCGGGCCGGGCAAGGTGAGGATTTTTGGCAATTTCGCCATGCGATACCCGGTGATTCTGCGGCGATGATCGATTGGCGCCGGTCGGGGCGTTCCGATGCTGTCTTTGTGCGCGAAAAGGAATGGCAGGCGGCACAGACGGTGGCAATCTGGTCGGACCGGGCCCTGTCGATGACCTATTCTGGCGGATCAACGCCGTTCAACAAAGCGGACAGGGCAAATCTGCTCGGCCTGGCGCTTGCCGTATTGTTGTCGGCGGCGGGGGAGAGAATTTCCTTGCTGAACACGTCGGCCGATGCCGCAAAGAATGGCGAACTGCATTTGCAACGGATGGCACAGGCATTGGCGAAGCAGTCCGACAGCAACGAGGATTACGGCGCAGCGCCGAGCGGACCTTTTGCTGCGGGAAGCCGATTGGTCTTGTTCTCGGATTTTTTGGGTGATTGTGATGCCCTGGAAACCACCTTGGCGAAGGCCGCGAATGCAGGTGTCAAAGGGTGCATGGTACAGATTCTGGACGAGAGCGAGGGGACTTTTCCGTTTGACGGGCGTACAATTTTTGAAAGCATGACCGGGGCCATCGATTTTGAGACGCATCGTGCGCGCGCTTTGCGCGAGGCGTATCAACAAAAACTGTCGGAACGGCGTGCGTTTTTGCGTTCGATATGCCAGAGATACGGGTGGCAGTTTTTGATGCATTGGACGAATGAAAGCCCGCGCAAGGCGCTGTTGTGGCTGTACGCGGGCATAGGGCAATATAGCTGAGATGCTGACAATTGGACCTTTCGGTTTTTTGGTGCCCTGGATTCTGGGCGCGCTGCTGATCTTGCCAATTGTCTGGTGGTTTTTGCGGGTCACGCCGCCAAGGCCCGACCGCAAGAAGTTTCCCGGGGTCAGGTTGCTGCTTGGACTGAAGGATGAAGAAACAACCCCGCAGCACACGCCGCTGCTGATGCTGTTGCTGCGCCTGGCGGTTTTGGCGGCCGCCATTTTGGCTTTTTCCGGGCCGTTGTTGAACCCGGCAAGTCGGGAAGGCGGAACCGGGCCGCTGGTGCTGCTGGTAGACGGTAGCTGGGCGCAGGGGGCCGATTGGGCGAGTGTGCGTGCCGCCTTGATGGACGACCTTGAAGCGGCGCAGCGCGATGCCCGACCAGTGTTCCTGCACACCATGACCGAAAAATCCATGGCGGGCGAAGCGGTTGAATTTCAGGAGCCGGCTTTTTGGATGCAGTATTTGCCGGGCATCGAGCCGCAACCGTGGTTTGCCGATCGTGCGGCGTTTGCGGCGTGGCTGGCCGATCAGGAAAGCGTGAGTTTTGAAACGCATTATTATTCGGATGGATTGCGCGACAGCGGTGTTGAAGCGCTGTTTGAGGAGTTGATGCGACACGGCAGCGTTACCTATTTCGAGCCGGAAAAGACGGCCATCGGCCTGACCCAGCTTTCGCTGGTCGACGGGCAATTGTCGGTCGAACTGATTCGAGTGCAGAGCGCGCTGCAACAATCGTTAACGGTGCAGGGATTTGGCCCCGATCCCAGCGGCAACGAGCGCCTGTTGAGCGAGATCATTGCCAATTTTGAACCCGGCGTCACTTCGGTTAATGTTCGATTTGATATTCCGGCAGAACTGCGCAATCGGTTGAGTCGATTGCAGGTGCGCGGGGTTGACTCGGCGGGCACAACGCTGGTGCTGGACGCCAGCTCGAAAAGGCGGAAAGTCGGATTGATTGCTGGCGTGACACAACAGGAGGGGCAGCAGTTCGTGTCGCCGCTGTTTTTTCTGCGAAAGGCGCTATCGGAGACCACAGATTTGGTGAGTGCGCCGCTGGAAGACATTTTGCTGGCCACGCCCGATGTCATCGTCATGGCCGATATTGGGACGTTTAGCGCGGTCGAACGCGATAGTCTGACCCAATGGGTCGAGCAGGGCGGGCATCTGATCAGGTTTGCTGGTCCGCGGCTTGCTGAAAACAGCGCGGGCGTGCTGGAAGATGACGATCTGCTGCCGGTCAAGTTGCGCACCGGCGGCAGAAATATCGGCGGCGCGATGTCTTGGGGTTCACCCAAAAGCATGCGTCCATTTCCCGAACAAAGCCCGTTTTTTGGTCTGAAAATCCCTGGCGAAGTTACGGTAACCTCGCAAGTCATCGCGCAGCCCGACGCGAATTTGGCGGCGCGGGTCTTTGCGGAGTTAGATGACGGCACGCCCATTGTAACGGGCAAGTCGCTGGGCAATGGCAGCGTCGTCTTGTTTCACGTCACGGCCAACGCCGACTGGTCGAATTTGCCGCTGTCGGGCTTGTTCGTGCAGATGTTGCAACGGCTGACGGCGACGGCGGGAGCCGCCACCTTGAGCAATGCAGACTTGGAAGGGCTTGTATGGCTGCCCGAAAAGATCATTGATGGCCACGGTCGTATCGTGGAAGCCGCCGGGCTGGGCGGTGTTGCCGGTGAACGGCTGGTTAATTTCCATGCAGGCCCGGATGCCCCACCCGGCATTTACAATTCGGGCAAAAGGCTGATCGCCCTGAACTTGTTGCAAAATGAAGATGCGCTGACGCCAATGGGTTCTGTGCCGGGTGGAGTTATTGTCGGGCAATTCAACGCCTCGAGCGAAACCGATCTGAAACCGTTTTTTCTGATCGCCTCGCTTTCACTGCTTTTGGCAGATATTTTCGCCACGTTATGGCTGAGCGGGGCTTTGCGGCGATCAAGCGGCGTCAAGGCAATGTTACTGCTGGCCATGATTGGCCTGGTGCCGACCAGATCTGAAGCACAACAAGATGATGCCGCTATTGTTGCCGCCAACGAAACGGTTTTGGCCTATGTGCAAACCGGTGATGCGAAACTCGACGCAGCGAGTTATGCGGGGTTGGTCGGCCTATCCCGGATACTAACCGAGCGGACCTCGATCGAACCGGTTGAACCCATGGCGGTCGATATCGAGCAGGTGAGTTGGCGTTTTATCCCTTCCTTTATTGGCCGATAAGCGAAATTCAAAAAACGCCGAGCGATGCGGCATATTCTAAATTGAATGCCTTCTTGCGCAATGGCGGGTTGATATTTTTTGATACGCGCGACGCCAATCTGGGTGCAAGTTTTGGCGCAACCGCGAACGGAAAAGTGCTGCAGCGGCTTGCCGCCAACCTTGACATCCCGCCATTGGAACCAATGCCGCCCGACCATGTTTTGACCCGGACGTTTTACTTGTTGCAAGAATTCCCCGGGCGCTGGACCGGTTCGGATGTTTGGGTCGAGGCCAGCCGGGACTCGCTTCAAGTTGAGGGTGCGCCGTTTCGCAACCTCAACGACAACGTGACGCCGGTGATCATCGGGGCCAATGATTGGGCGGCGGCCTGGGCATTGGATGAAACTGGCCTTCCGTTGTTCCCTGTTGGTCGCGGGATTGGTGGCGAAAGGCAGCGCGAGATTGCCTGGCGTTTTGGTGTGAATGTGATCATGCATGTCATGACCGGGAACTACAAATCCGATCAGGTTCACGTCCCGGCATTGCTGGAAAGGCTGGGCCAATGACATTTTGGTCGCTCAGCTTTGCGCCGTATGTTCCCAACATAGCTTTTCTGGCGCTTTGCGCGGTGAGTACCGCCGTTGTTATCTATGTCTTGTGGCGACGCCGACCAGGCGCGGGGTATCGGGCGCTGGCAATATTTTCGCTGGTTTTTGCGATTTCAAACCCGTCCTGGATTCAGCAGGAACGAAACCCGCAGTCTGATATTGCGCTGATCGTTGTGGATGACACGGCGAGCCAGTCCATCGACGGACGCCAGGAACAAACCGACACGGCGCTGCAGGCCGTTACCCAGCAATTGGACGCGATCAACGGCCGCCTTTCCAGGGAGGATTCCGTTTCATACCGGATTGTCAGAGTGCCCGATGGCACCGGGCTGGATATTGACGCCGGGTCGCGGGTGCTGTCCGCACTGGCCGCCGCGGCCTCGGAAACCTCGCCCGACCGACTGGCCGGGGCGATTATCATTTCAGACGGGCGCATTGACGACGTTGATTCGCTAACCGAATTTGCCGCACCGATACACCATCTTTTGACCGGCAATGACAAGGAATGGGACCGCCGACTGCTGGTGGAAACGGCACCAGCCTTTGGCATTGTTGGCGAAGATGTCGAACTGACCTTGCGCATTGAGCACAACGGGTCAAGTGCGACCGCGCAGCCCAATCAAGTGCCGGTCAACATTTCCATTGATGGCGCGGCACCGGTTGCCGTAGCGGCGACGGTCGGCGCGACTATGCGGGTTCCCTTGAAACTTTTGCACGGCGGCAACAACGTGCTGGAACTGACCGTGCCCGAAGAAGCGGGCGAACTGACCAAGCTGAACAATCAGGCCATCATCACCATCAACGGCATACGCGACCGGTTGCGTGTCTTGCTGGTTTCCGGTGAGCCCTACGCTGGCGAGAGAACGTGGCGCAACCTTCTCAAAGCCGACCCGGCGGTCGATTTGGTGCATTTCACCATTTTGCGCCCGCCCACCAAGCAGGATGGCGTTCCCGTCTTTGAGTTGTCGCTGATTGCGTTCCCGACGCGGGAACTGTTCATGGACAAGATCGAAGATTTTGACCTGATAATCTTTGATCGCTACCGCAACCGCGACGTTCTGCCGGATTTATATCTGGATAATGTCGTCAATTATGTGCGCAATGGTGGTGCCCTGCTGGTGGCTTCGGGCCCGACATTTGCCGGTGCGGACAGCCTGTTTCGAACCCCGATCGGACAGATTCTGCCCGCCAAGCCAACGGGCCAAGTGTTTCAGGAAGGCTATGTGCCATTGGTTTCAGACCTTGGCCTGCGTCATCCGGTTACTGAAGGCCTGGCAGAATTTGCCCCAAGACCAGCCAGCGCCGACGGCGTTCCGGGTTGGGGTCGCTGGTTCCGTTTGGTGGATGTGACGCCGCTGCGCGGTCAGGTCGTCATGGCAGGTTTGGACCAGCGGCCGTTGCTGGTGCTGGACCGGGTGGGCGAGGGGCGCATTGCACAATTGGGGTCAGATCAAGCCTGGCTTTGGTCGCGGGGATATGAAGGCGGCGGTCCGCAACTGGAACTGCTGCGGCGGCTGGCGCATTGGCTGATGAAAGAGCCCGAGCTGGAGGAGGAAACCCTCATCGCCGAAGCGGGCGGAGCGGAAATAACGGTTGTCCGAAAATCACTGGAAAATATTGATCCTGCGACGGAAGTGACTTCACCGGACGGGTCGGTGCAAAACTTGGCATTGACGGAAATTGAGCCCGGCACCTGGCAGGGCAAACTGGCCGCCGGTGCGAACGGGATTTACAAAATTGCCAATGGTGACCTGAGCGCAGTGGCGGCGATTGGGCCCGCAGCCCCCAGGGAATTTATCAATCCAATTTCAACGCCCGATATGCTGGCACCGCTGGTGGCACTGACCGAGGGGGGCACATTTCGTTTGGCCGATGGGATTCCCGAGGTGCGGCTGGTGCGCGAAGGCCGGGTTGCGGTGGGCCGGGGTTGGCTGGGCTTGACGCGTCGCGGTGCGTTTTTGGTCGCCGACATCAAACTTACACCGCTGGCGCCGCCGTGGCTTTTTCTGGGACTGGCGGCTCTTTCGGCCATCGCAGCTTGGCGGCGTGAGGCGCGGTAACCGATCATGTTGATGCCAGTTGCCGATGACAGAATTCTGGCCCGCAAAGACGAAATCGTGAGGCTGTTGCAGCGTGCGGTACTGGACGGGGTGGTTATTGCTGACCCGGCGGAAACCAAAGCCTATGAGTGCGACGCTTATACGGCCTATACTTGCGCACCGTTGGCCGTGGTGTTGCCAAACACGACGCAGGAAGTTGCGGCGGTTCTGCGCGTTTGTCACGAGCAGGGCGTGCCTGTCGTGCCCCGGGGAAGCGGCACATCCCTGACGGGCGGGGCTTTGCCAACGGCTGACAGCGTGGTCGTCGGCCTGTCGCGCATGGCGAGGGTCCTGGAAACAGACATCGGCAATCGTTTCATTCGCGTTGAGGCCGGCTGCACGAATTTGTCGGTTTCCAAATTTGTCGAACAGGCGGGGTTCTTTTACGCGCCCGATCCTTCCAGCCAGATTGCCTGCGCGATTGGCGGCAATATCGCGACCAATGCAGGCGGGGCGCATTGCTTGAAATACGGGGTGACGTCGAACAATTTGCTGGGGGTGACATTTGTTTCCATCG
>JANMOK010000086.1:0-3222 GCA_031369165.1 Paracoccaceae bacterium | reverse complement strand
CGGTTTCTGCCATGCCCATTTCGGCACGCGAAAGCGTCACCGGTTCTTCCATCCGACCCATTCCAACTGACGTCTCAATCGTTCCCCAGCGCAGATTTTGAAACAGCGGATCGGACCCGTGCCGCACCGACGCGGGCAGGTTGCGGCTGCGCAATTCATGCGCCAGCGCTTTCGGCAAATCCGCTATTGACGCAATCCGGCTGATCGTCGCCGCTGAGGCTTCGACTTTGCTGACAAATTGCGAAATTCGCAGCAGTCCGCTGGTCGCCGCCATAGCGGGAACCGCCATCGAGGGCAAAATGCCTGCATCAGGTTTGGCTGCTTTGCGCACGCGCTCCAAAATCCGTTCACGTGCACTCATTTGCGATGCCGAATTTGTGCCATGAAAGTCTTGCCTTGCGGCAATGGAAAGTCGCGATATTCCGTCCAGCCCGCCGCCAGCGACAGTTTGCGCACCGAACCCTTCCCCATCAACCGCAATACCCGCATGCCAACGGCTATGCCGAACCGGTAGGCCCAAGGCCGTTTGACAAAAAACGCCCAGAACCCCAGCCCCCACCTAACTGCCCCGGGCGTCAGCTTTTTCTCAAACTCGCGCTCCCGCCAATGCCGCATCATCTTGGGCAAAGGGATCTTCATCGGGCAGACTTCTTCGCAGCGCCCACAAAAGGTTGAGGCATTCGGCAATTGCCCGCCTTGTTCGACCCCAATCAGCGAAGGCGTCAGCACCGCCCCCATCGGCCCGGGATAGACCCAGCCATAGGCGTGGCCGCCGACCGCCTGATAGACCGGGCAATGGTTCATGCAGGCCCCGCAGCGAATGCAGCGCAGCATGTCTTGAAACTCGGTGCCCAACATGTTGCTACGGCCATTATCCAGCAGCACGACATGGAATTCCAACGGCCCATCCGGGTCGCCGACCCGCCGTGGCCCGCTGGAAAACGTGGTGTAGACTGTTATATTCTGCCCCGTCGCCGATCGCGCCAAAACCCGCAAAATGGTCGAGGCATCGTCCAGTGTCGGCACGATTTTCTCGATACTGGCCAAGACGATATGCACTTTTGGCAGCGATTGGGACAAATCACCGTTGCCTTCATTGGTCGCAATGATCGACTGCCCGGTTTCCGCAACCAGCATATTCGCCCCGGTAATTCCCACTTCGGCCTGAAAGTATTTCTCACGCAGCACCGAGCGTGCTTCCAGCAGCATTGTATCCAGCCCGGAAAGATCGCGGTCCCGCGGAAGATGCGTGTGCGCCTTGCGAAACTCCGCCGCTACTTCCGCTTCGGTCACGTGGATTGCCGGGGCGATGATGTGGCTGGGTGTTTCACCGCGCAGCTGGATGATGTATTCGCCCAGATCCGTCTCGACCGGCGTGATGCCGTTGGCCGCCAGAAAATCATTGATCCCGCATTCCTCCGAGATCATCGTCTTGCCTTTGTTGACCGCCTTTGCCCCGGCCTTGCGACACAAATCCAGCACGATTTTCTGTGCATCTTCCGCCGTTTCCGCCCAATGTACATGCCCGCCTGCGGCGATGACCTTGGCTTCGTATCGCTCGAGGTAGTCGCCCAGATTGGCCAACACATGGTCCTTCAGAGCCTTCGCCTGCTCGCGCAAAGCGTTAAATTCCGGCACCGCATCGATCGCCTTTTGCCGTCTGTCAACAAACCCGCCCCGCGCACCGCGCAGGGCGCTTTGCAGATTAACATTGGCCAAGGCGTCAACTGAATTGGCCTTGAACGCGGCGCTGGTGGGTTCGTGCAGGCTCATGGCTCACCAATCGCGGGGCTGGTCACGTCGCCCGCCAACACTTCAACCACGTGGCGCACCCGCAAATTCCGGCCCTCACGTCGCGCTTTACCGGCCATGTTCATCAAGCAGCCCAAATCCCCCGCCAACAGCAACTCCGCCCCAGTTGCCGCCGCGTTGGCGGTTTTGTCTGATACCATCACATTGGAAATGTTGGGGTATTTCACGCAAAACGTGCCGCCAAAGCCGCAACAGACATCGGCCTCGATCATTTCGCGCAGTTCCAGTCCCGCGACCGATGCCAACAATCGGCGCGGTTGATCTTTCACCCCCAGCGCCCGTAAACCCGAACAGGCATCATGATAAGTCGCCACCACCGGCAGCGCCGCCGCCACCGTCTTAACCCCCATCACATCGGTCAGAAACGAGACGATCTCGTGCGTTTTTGCTCCCATCGTCACCGCCCGACCATGCCAAGGATCGCCGACGTCAAACATCGCCACATAATCCTGCGCCATTGTCGCCCCGCACGACCCCGACGGTGCGACCACATGGTCAAACCCCTCAAATTCCGCGATCACCCGTCGTGCAATGCTCTTGGCCTTCTCGCGGTCGCCCGAATTCCATGCCGGCTGCCCGCAACAGGTCTGACCCTTCGGCACCACGACCTCGCAGCCCGCATCCTCCAGCAACTTGATGCAGGCAAAGCCAATGGAAGGCCGAAACATGTCAACCAGACAGGTTACAAACAGGGCCACGCGCGGTTTGGGCATGCAATCGAACCCTCAATTTCGTTCGGTGAAATGGTTAGCCAGCGACCAATCCCCGCACAAGGCCAAAACCCCTGATTCCGCTTTCCAAATCCAAAACCATCCCCTATACGCACGCCTTCACGCGGCACTTACACCCTTGGAGGATTGCCGCAATTGCTTAAGGAGCAACCAATGGCTGAGGCACCAGTACTCAACGCCACGGTTCGTGAACGCAGCGGCAAGGGGGCCGCGCGCACAGCGAGACGGGAAGGGCAAGTGCCCGGCGTTATCTATGGTGGCGGCGTCGAGCCTGCCAACATCAACATCAAATTCAACGAATTGTTCAAGCACCTGAAAGCGGGCAAGTTCAAGTCGCAGCTTTTGCACGTCAAAATAGACGGCAAAGAGCATACGGTGATCTGCCGCGATGTGCAGCGCGACGTTGTGCGCGACTTGCCGATTCATGTCGACTTTCTGCGCTTGTCAGAAAAAAGCCGGATCGACCTGTTCATTCCGGTGGTGTTCCTGAACGAAGGCATCAGCCCGGGCATCAAACGCGGCGGCGTGCTGACGGTTGTGCGGCAGGACGTCGAGTTGAACGTCTTGGCGTCGGAAATTCCCGACCATCTGGAAATCGACCTGTCCAATTCCGACATCGGCGATGTGTTGCACATGTCCAACATCACTCTGCCCGCCGGTGTGACCTCGGTCATTCGCG
>JANMOK010000077.1:0-7419 GCA_031369165.1 Paracoccaceae bacterium | reverse complement strand
CGCCCGCCAAGTGATGGAGGCGCTGTATAAGCCGGTCGCCGACAAGGGATTTCCGATCATCTACACCGATCTGGAATCCGCCGAGATGATCAAATACGCTGCCAATGCCTTTCTCGCCACCAAGATCACCTTCATCAACGAAGTGGCCAATCTGTGCGAAAAAGTCGGGGCCGATGTGACGACCGTGTCGCGCGGTATCGGGCTGGATAATCGCATCGGGCCGAAATTCCTGATGGCCGGGCCGGGCTATGGCGGATCGTGCTTCCCCAAGGACACCCGCGCTTTCGCCCGCATCGGCCAGGAATATTTCGTGCCGCTGCAGATTGTCGAAACCGTGATCCGCTCGAATGAAAAGATCAAGCAATCGATGATCACCAAGATCATTGCCGCCTGCGGCGGTTCGGTGGCCGGGCTGAGGATCGCCGTGCTGGGCGTCACCTTCAAACCCGACACCAACGACATGCGCGACGCGCCGTCGCTGACCATCATCCCGGGCCTGGTCGGGGCCGGGGCCAAGGTGGTGGCCTGTGACCCGGAAGCCCGGGCCGAGGGCAGGGCGCTGCTGCCGGGGGTGGGGGAGTGGGTCGACGACGCCTATGCCGCCGCCGAAGGCGCCAATGCGCTGGTGCTGCTGACCGAATGGGCGCAGTTCCGCGACCTTGACCTAGCGCGGATCGGCAAGAGCATGCGCAACCGCCGCCTGATCGATTTGCGCAACGTCTATGGGCCGGAGGTGGCCAGCAAGGCCGGGTTCAATTATGTTTCGGTGGGAAGGTAGACTGCAGGATTCGTGCACGAATTGTGCGAAATATCGTCTGCTGGCTTCGCTGACGCTTCAAGCCGAACCGTTGCTCCAATCACCGCCCTGTGCGCAGCGCGGGGCTGCGCCCGACCTTCCCCCGGAAGGGCGCAGACGCCCTTCCAAGGTCGATCGCCGCCTGCGAGGGAAGTGCAAAGGCACCGGAAAACAGCTGTCCGCCAAACCTCCGTTTGTCGGACGGGGCAGGGCTGTCCGGCAGGGTTGACTTTCGATGAGTTTTCGGACAGATTGATTGTCGGACGGGTTTTCGGACGGCTCATCCGGCGCATGCGCGCCACCTTCTCCACCAGTGGAGAAGGGAGCCAGCCTTCCCTCTCCATGCATGGAGAGGGTGCCCGAAGGGCGGGTGAGGGTTTTCGGCTGGGTGGAGCGGGGACAATGGCAGCGATCGGTTACGCACGCATTTCCACCGCCGAGCAGGATTTGGCCCTGCAGACCGACGCGCTGAGCGCCGCTGGCTGCGAAAAGACCTTCACCGACCAAGCCTCGGGCGCTCAGGATGCCCGGCCCGGGCTTGAGGCGGCGCTGGCCTTCCTCAGGCCCGGCGACGTGCTGGTGACGTGGAAACTCGACCGGCTGGGGCGCTCCTTGCCGCATCTGATCGCCACTGTCAAAGCGCTGGACAGCACGGGCATCGGCTTTCGCTCGTTGACCGAAGCGATTGACACCACAACCCCCGGCGGGCGGCTGATTTTTCATATTTTCGGGGCGCTTGGCCAGTTTGAGCGCGATCTGATCGTCGAACGCACGCGGGCCGGGCTGCAGGCCGCCGCTGCACGCGGGCGCAAAGGCGGGCGAAAGCCGGTTTTGAGCACGAATCTGCTGGTTTCGGCCCGAAAACTGATCGCTCAGGGCCTGAGCGTGCGCGAGGCGGCGGCGCGGCTGAAAGTCGGGAAAACCACGCTTTATGCCGGGCTAAGGCAGCAAGTCGCGCAGCCGTGAAACCGCCCCCAGACTTTGCGCCAGACTGCCGGGCAGCGGGCGCAGATCCGCTATCGTCAGACCCTTGGCCAAGGCCCAGCCGGCAAACAGGCTGCCGGTGTAATAGGGCGCGCTGGCGTCGCTGCCCTGTATCGACAGGTTATCCCCCTGCAACACGCCCCGGCGACCGCTGGTGATATTGCCCGACACAAGCGCCCCGCTGGGAGCGCTGATGCGCGTCACGTCGCCGTCGCTGGCAATCAGGCTGTTGTTGCGGATGGTGATGCCGCTGGAATCCTTGGCCACCGAAATACCGTTGGCCATCGAGGAATGGATGATGTTCTGCTCGATCAGAATGTTGGAATGCCCGCCCTTTCCCGCCACGAAAATGCCCTGCACGTCAAACACGTTCTGGGGCAGAAACACGTTGCCGCGAATGGTGACATTGCTGGAGGCCGAGCCCTGGAACTGCATGAAATCCTCATGCGCCTTGTCATCGGCATAGGTCAGCTTCGCCCCGATATTGTTGGCAATCAGCGCGGTATTGAGCCCGGAGAACTTGAACGAATCCGCCCCGACCAGATCGACCCGGCTGTTGACCAGCGTCAGGCGATCAACCCCAAAAAACGCCATGCCGTTCAACACGTCATGCGCGAAGGTGTTTTGCACGATTATATCTGACGAACTTCGGACCCTTATGCCAAAATATCCGGCAATCGGGCGCGCGGCATCGAGCGGACCGTTGATTTCGGAATTGACCACGGAAATATGGTCGCTGGCGTCGACGGACAGCAGCGGCTGGTCCCAATTTCCGTTGCTGGACGCAGCGACATGCAGCCCCTCCAGCGTCAGGTAGCTGCAATCGCGCAGGGTGATCGCCGCAAACCTCGCCCCCAGCGGTGTGGCTGATCGCAGGGTCACATCGCTGGCAAAGCGCGCCGCAAGCGTCAGTGTGCCATAGGATCCATCCGCCAGCACGATCACCTCGCCACCCTTGGCGGCGGTTAGGGCGGCCAACAGCCCTGCCCGGTCCGACACCGGATTGGCGGCCTGGGCGATGCCCGCACACAGCACCACCAGCCCGGCCAAAGCCAAAGCCAAAGCCCTGGTCATGGCATTTCCCCGATATGGTCCACGCTTTCGAGCCTGTGCCGCAAAGTTGCCATTGAACGCCCTTCGCCTGATATCCTATCAAGCGCTGCCAGGGGCGGCAATTGACGCCTTCGCGAGCACAAGGAGCACCAGGCCATGCCGATCGCCAGAATTGGAACTGGCCTTGTCTATTATGCCCATGTGCCCAAATGCGGCGGCTCGTCGGTGGAAGATTATCTGCGCGACCGCTTTGGGCCCTTGGGGTTTGTAAACCGGCAGTTCGCTGCCCTGCCCGCCGCGCAGCGCTGGTCGGCCACCTCGCCCCAGCACATCGACTGGGCCGCGCTCGGGCAGATATTCCCGCCGGATTATTTTGCCGCCGCCTTCGCCGTGGTGCGGCATCCTGTCGCCCGCGCGTTCAGCGCCTGGCAGTTTCAGGTGCAGGTGGAAAAAGCCGTCACCCCCGACCTGCCCTTTGCCGATTGGCTGCGCGAACAGGCCAGAATCGTGCACGAAAACCCGTTTTTGGCCGATAATCACCTGCGCCCGCAAAGCGACTTCATGGCTGAGGATTGCACGATTTTTCACCTTGAGCACGGGCTGGATGCGATCATCCCCTGGCTCGATCGCCTGGCGGGCAATCAGGGCGGCCCGCGCGCCATGGCCCATGCCAACAGGAGCGACACCGCCAAAGCGGCCGCCCCTGCCCCCAGCAGCGCCGATATTGCCCTGATTGCCGAGATTTATGCCGGTGATTTCGCCCGTTTTGGCTATCTGCCCGAGCAAAAGCTGCCCCTGGCCGCCAAACCCGATCTCACGGCCGCTTTTCTGGCGCAGGCGGCAGCGGCGCGGGCAAGGTCGGGCAAGTTCGTGCCGCGCACGACAGCGCGGATCAAGCGGCGGCTGCGCAAGTGGCTGAACTAGACCCTGCCCCGCAGCAGTTTGAGCAGCAACCCCGGGCTGATCCGCAAGGCCCGCAGATAGAACTTGCGCGCCATCCTCGGCTTGCCGGCCCGGGCCAGAATCCGCCCGATCCGCCACAGCATATTGGCATATTCGCCCGGGTAGCGCGCATAAACCGCCTTGTTGCGCTTGACGATGCGGATCAGGCCGATCGCCTTGGTCTTTTTCAGCCTGGAAATGCTGTCGGGCGAAGAAAACGCCATCACCACCGGATCGGGGCTTTCCAGAATGCGCGTGTGCTGCGCCAGATGGGCGGTGAAGGCCCAGTCGGCGTTGGAGCGGGTGACATCGTCAAACCACACCGGATTTGGGTAACAATCGCGCTTGAACAAGGCGTTTTGCAGCGAGATGCGGTTTTCGACCAGATATTTGCGTACCTGGTCCTCGCCCGGCTTCAGGATCAACCCCGGCGGCGGCCGCATCGAGACTTTGCCCACCCCATAGCTGCCATCCGGCCCGCTGCCATAGAGCACTTTCGAGCCGGTGACGACGCCGACATCGGCCGGGGCGTTTTCCAGCATGTCGATCTGTTTGGCCAGTTTCCCCGGCAGCCACAGATCGTCGCTGTCCTGAAAGGCGATGAGCGTGCCCTGCGCCGCTGCCAGCCCGGCGTTGCGCGCCACCGAAGCGCCGCCGTTGTCGGGCTGGCGGATATAGCGCACCCGCGTATCGCCCACCCCCTCGACGATGGTTTTGATATCCTCGGTCGAGGCGTCATCAACCACGATCAATTCCAGATCGCGAAACGACTGGTTCAGCACGCTGCGCATCGAATCTTCCAAAGAACCGCTGCGATTGTAAACCGGCAGGATCACCGAAACTTTGGGCGGCATGAAAAACCTCACAACCTCAACCGCGCCCTTCTGGCCAATCAGCCGGGCAATTTCAAGGCACGGCGCGCAGGCACCCTGCCCTGCCGCCAGAAACCGCGGATTCGTGCACGAATCTGCCTTTGGCGCCGCGGCCGTTTCGGCGTGTGTTTGCGGCAGAAGGCCAGAGTAGTTTCGGCGGGTTCAGTTTCTGGACCAGATCGGCTCGCTGCGGCCGAGGGCCTGCGTCAGCTTCTGTTCCCAGCCGAGAAATTCCCGGTCCAGCGCCGCGATTGTGTCGCGGTCCTGGTCGGACAGGTATTTGCTGTAGCGCTTGGTATTGAGGCGCAGATAGGCCTGCTTGGTCTGGTAGCGCAGCCATGCTGGCGCGTATTTCCGCGACCGGCGCAGCATCTTGTGCAGCCAATGCAGCCGGACCGAATAGCTCTCGTTGGTGGCCGGGAATCGGTACGAGTCATACAAACCTGGGTCTATGGCAAGATCAGTGGCGATTTTCTTCAGAACTTTGCCGGGATCTTTGACAAATTCCTCGAAGATGATCACCTGCAGGTTGTCACCCCCTACCAGCGTTGCCCATTCGCCAACAAACCGCGCATATTGGCAATGCGTGATCGCATGCCTGAGCATCGGCCGGGCCCGAACCAAAGCCGAGCCTGGCCCGAGATATATCTCGTGGACGAAATCGGCAAAACTCATCTCCGGCGACAGCAGCGCGGTATTGTTCTGGGTATACTTGTACAGCGACAGGATCCTGTCCGAGGGCTTGCGCAGGATCATAATGACCTTTTTGGCATCAAGCCTGGATATGACGTCTTTCGCCGTTTCCTGATAATAATACTGCGGCGTCACATCGAGCAGGTATCTGATTTTGCCCGGGCCGAGACGGTCCGGGTAGTAACCTGAATAACCGTCCAGGCCGCAGGCGGCATAGCCGTCGGCCCGGCAGAGCGGGTCGCCGGCATCCATGAGGTAGCGGGTCTCGACTTCCGAACTGGTCCCGATCTCCGGGTGGGCGCCCAGCCAGCGCTGCATCGATGTTGAACCCGCTTTCGGTACGCCAATGACGAACAGGTTGGGAACATAATCGCGATACTGCATCCACACGCACCCAGTGACACCAGCGGACGCTACAAACTAAAAGCCGAAGCGGCAACAGGTGAATCAGGAACCGGCAGTCTGGCGTGGCCCGATCCGCAGGACCCGCCGCCTTTAGCGCAGCGGCCAGAACCGGCAGGATCACCGTAACTTTGGGCGGCATGCCTGCCCTTTTGATGGCGCGCTCGCCGCTTGGCCAATAAGCCCGGCAAATTCAAGGCTGGCGCGAACGGCTTTGCTGGCAACCGCGCTGGAATAGGCGGTTTCCACCAGCGCAAACGCCCGCGCGCTTTGGGCGGCCCGTGCCGCGGGATCAGACCAAAGCGCGTGCAGCGCCAGGGCAAATTCCTGCGGGGTTTCAGCCAGGCGAATGTCTTGCCCGTCGTTTATGGCAATGCCTTCGGCCCCTTTGGCGGTGCTGACAACCGCCGCGCCGGCGGCGAAGGCTTCGAGAATCTTCAGCCGCGTGCCGCTGCCCTGTCGCAGCGGCACTGGTACCAGACAGGGCTGGGAAAACCACGGCAGAACCGAATCAACCGCGCCCGTCAGGGTAACGTCGGCATCGCCCCTGGCCGCAGCAGCCAGGGCGGGACGCGGGTCGCGCCCGACCAGCGCCAGACTGACCTTGGCCCCCATGGCGCGCAAGTGCGGCAGGATCTGCTGGATCAGCTCCAAAGCCGCGGCTTCGTTCGGCGGATAGATGAATGTGCCGCAAAACACCAGGCGGATCGGGCTGCCCGCGACCACCGGCCGGGCCTGGGCGCGGCGCGCCTCTGCCCAGGGAGCCAGATCGATCGTGTTGGCAATCGGCACCACCGGGCAGGCTGGCGCGTAAAGCCGCTGCAGGGCCTGGGCATCCAGCGGGCTGCAGGCCCAGATCAGATCGGCGCTGCGCACCGCCTGACGCTCGATTTGGCCCAAGCGTCGCCCCAGCAGCGCCCGCTCCAGACGGGCCGGCAGGCCGCGCCGTTGCGCGGCTACTTCGGCAAACAGCAGCGATTCGACATTATGCGCGTCAAAGACCAAAGGAATTCCGGCGGCGCGGATTGGTTTTGCCCAAGCCATCAGCGCCAGTTCCTCGACGATGGCCAGATCGTAGCGATTTTCCGCCAAAAGCCGCTGAAAATGCTGGTGGGCCGCCGGGGTTTCGTAAGCGCTGCTCAGCGGATGCCGCCCGGGATTCAGAGCCAGGCTTGCCAGCGATTGGCGGGGAACCGCCCGTCTTGGATGGTGCTGCCAATGGCGAATATTGGGCAGGGGCCGCACATCCTCGTCGCGGCCGATGGAAAACACATCGACCTCGGCCAGCTCCTGCAGCGCCGCGATGTTTTGCGCGTTGCGCAACGCCGCGCCGCCATCGGGCAGATGCGGACGCCAGCGGGTGACAAACAGCACCCTCATCGCCTTGCCTGCCACGTCAAGCCCCACCCCTCGCACGAGAAAACACTATTTTTGTGCACAAAAATACCCATTTTAACTTTCGCATTTCCGAGTCACAAAACCGGTTCCCACTTTTGCTTGACATGCTTCAGCGCAGCGGCCGCGTCGCCGCGCGCTTGCGGCAGAAGGCGAGGAAGGCGGCATTGGCGCTGCGCAGGACCGGGCGACCGGAAGCGGCCCACATCGCCTGCCATTCGGTCTGCAGGAAATACGGGTCATAGCCGGGGGCCGCCGCGCGGGCGCGGGCGTGGATATCGG
>JANMOK010000275.1:0-8852 GCA_031369165.1 Paracoccaceae bacterium | reverse complement strand
GGCACCCAAGGCAAACGACGCATCAAACAGCGTAGCCGCAGCATAAGCCACGCCGATGGCGGTTGCATAAACCGACAGCCGGAACAATTCGCGTGAACCGGTGTGAGCGGTATGGTGCATGACCGCCGGAATGACCCGCATGCCAACGACAAACATAAGCCCGATAAACGCCGCAACTTTGGCCAATGTGATGCCAAGCGAGAGCAGAACCGCAGAATTTGCCCCGGCTTGGTTGCTGGTAAAATCGGCCAATGCCGGTATCAGCACCAAAGCCGCGACCATGACCAGATCTTCTACCACCACCCAGCCGACGGCGATATGGCCGCGCTCGCTGTCCATGATCCGACGCTCTTGCAGCGCCCGCACCAGAACCACGGTCGAGGCGACCGACAGCGCCAGCCCGAAGATCAGCCCGGCCCGCCAATCCCAGCCAAACGACAGGCCCAAAACCATGCCCATCAAGGTTGCGACCACAATCCGGCCAATCGCACCGGGCACGGCGATCCAGGCGACCGCAAACAGATCTTTCAGCGAGAATTGCAGCCCGACCCCGAACATCAGCAAGATGATGCCAATTTCGGCCAATTGACTGGCCATCGCCGGATCGGCAACAAAACCGGGAGTAAAAGGGCCAACCGCGATGCCCGCGATCAAGTAACCGACCAAGGGCTGAATGTGAAAGCGATGCGCCAGCAAGCCAAAGGCATAGGCAACCACAAAACCTGCCGCGATGGTAGCGATTAACGGGGTCTGGTGGGCCAGCATCAGCGCACCTCGTTCGGTTCAGGGCTAATTCACAGTGCAACCCCGCCACAGCGATTGGTCAAGCGAAAATGCCACGCCTCGCGCGAATTCCCACATTCACAATCAAGGCTGGTACCCGAGGCCGGACTCGAACCGGCACACCTTGCGGCGGGGGATTTTGAGTCCCCTGCGTCTACCATTCCGCCACTCGGGCCTTGTTGGGGTGCAATACCGCGCCAATCCGGGCGCGTCAATGCGATCAGGCAATTGCGTTCTATTATACTTAGTGCTATATTACTTAGTGATATTCACAGGCAATGGCGTGCGCACCTTCAAAACCAAACCGTTCGTCCGATTTGCCAGTCGGGAGGGTATTGCCGATGACGAACTTTGCAAAACCGTCGCGCAAATTGAATCCGGGATAATCGATGCGGATTTAGGCGGCGGTGTGCTGAAACAACGAATTGCAAGAAAAGGTGCAGGTAAATCTGGTGGTTACAGAAGCATCATCCTGTTTCGGCAGACGACACACATGTTCTTTGTTTTCGGTTTTGCCAAAAGCAGTCAAGCCAACATTCGGGCCGACGAATTAAAAGGGTTTCGGCATTTAGCAGATGAGCTGCTTGCGCTGAACGGCAATGCGTTGCAATCGGCGCAAGCGAACGGGACAATTACGGAGATAAATTGCAATGGATAAACAATTCAGAAGCGAGGCACTGGCGGCGATTCACGAAGTGGCTGCGGGCCTGTCGGAAGCTGGTCTGGTCACCAAACAGACCATGAAAGATTTCGACGAACTTTGCCTTTCGCCGGTTGAAAAACTTAGTCCTTCCGACATCCGATCCATCCGAATAAATCAACAGGCAAGCCAAGCGGTGTTCGCCCGCTATCTCAACGTCACCACCGGCCTCGTCAGCCAATGGGAACGCGGCGACAAGGTGCCACGCGGCGCTTCGCTGAAACTCCTTACCTTGGTGGCTCGCAAAGGATTGCAGGCCGTGGCCTAGCCTTAGATCAACGCCTCACAACGGATCGGCGCTGTAGGTATCGCATTGATCCAGCTTGGCTGAATCATACCCTGTGGCGAACCAGCGTTGCCGCTGTTCCGATGTGCCATGCGTGAACGATTCCGGCATCGGCCTTTGCCCCGCCGAGCGCTGCAAAGTATCATCGCCAATCTTTTCCGCAGCGTTCATCGCTTCCTCGATGTCACCCGGTTCTAACGTTCCCAGCCGCTCGTTCGCATACCGCGCCCAAACTCCAGAAAAACAATCGGCCTGCAATTCGATCATCACCGAAATGCGGTTGCTGTCCGCCTCGTTTGATCGCGCACGCACATCACTGGCCTGTTTCAAATAGCCAATCTCGTCTTGCACGTGATGGGCAATTTCGTGAGCCACCACATAGGCCGCCGCAAAATCGCCACCCGCGCCAAACTGTTGCGAAAGCTGGGTGAAAAACGCCGTGTCCAGATAGGCCATCTGGTCAACCGGGCAATAAAACGGCCCCGTCGCGCCAGACGCATCACCACAGGGGCTGGCGGTGGCTTCGCTGAACAACACAACCTTGGGCGGGTTATAGGTCTTGTTCAATTGAGTCTGAAAAATCTCGGTCCAGATCGTTTCGGTATCCTTCAAGACAACCGATACAAACTCTGCTGCTTTCTGATCTTCGGGCGTTAATTCGCGGGTTTCGGTATTGGCGCTGCCGACCGCGCCTTGGTTCAGAAACGGCGTTACATCGACACCAAGGAAATAACCGAGGGCAAGGATCACCAACAGTCCAACCCCGCCGATCTGCCCGGTGCGCACAACGCCGCGCTGGCCGCGCCGGTCTTCGATATTGTCCGATCCCTGACGGCCACGCCATTTCATCGCAAATCCTCCCTTTCGTACTTTGGCTGATATTTAGCCGATCAATTCGTCTCTATCCACCAGCTTTGTACCATCGCGCCGCATTGACCTAGACCCCCGCCGCGTGATGCAAGGGCGCGACTGACCGGAGTGACCCCGCAAATGCTGCGACGCCTGTACGATTGGACCCTTTCGCTGGCCGAGCGAAAATCAGCCGAGGCTTGGCTGGCGATCATCGCTTTCATCGAAAGCTCGGTCTTTCTGGTTCCCGCCGATGTCTTGTTCCTGCCGATGTGTCTGGCCAAACCGGCAAAGGTTTGGCGCTATGCGATGATCGCCACCACCGCCTCGGTCCTGGGCGGCATAGCCGGATGGTTTTTGGGGCACTATGCCTATGAGGCCGTCGCCAAACCGGTGCTGGAATTCTACGGCAAACTCGATTCGTTCGAGGCGTTGCGTGGCTCAACCAGCCAAAACGCGGTTCTGCTGCTACTCATCACCTCTGGCCTGTCGCACTTGCCGCCGATCAAGGTCGTGACCATCCTTTCCGGCGTGGTCGGGGTGAACATCTGGGTCTTCATCATTTCCGCGATCCTTGCCCGCGGCGCACGCTTCTTCCTGTTCGCCTGGCTGCTGCAAAAATATGGCGAACCAATCCGCCATTTCATCGAAAAATGGCTTGGCGGGCTGGCGCTTGGTGTCGTTGCCATCTTGGCTCTCCTTATCCTCTTGCTGAAAGTCTGGTGATGCTGACCCAAAGAAACATCGTCTTGACAGCCACGCTCGGCTCAGCCGCCCTGCTGCTTGGTGCACTCTATTTCCAGTATTTTCAGGACCTTGCCCCCTGCAAAATGTGCATCTGGCAACGCTGGCCGCATGGAATTGCCATCGCGTTGGGCCTGATCGCCCTCGCCTTGCCGCGCCGCGAAATCATGCTCCTGGCTGGATTGGTGGTGCTGGCAGGTGCGGGCATCGGCCTTTACCACGCCGGGGTCGAGCAACATTGGTGGCAAGGCCCCAACACCTGCACTTCGGGCGACATCAGCGGCATGTCCACCGAAGATCTGCTCGATCAAATCCTCGCTGCCCCGGTTGTGCGCTGCGACGAAATCGTCTGGAGCTTCCTCGGCCTGACGATGGCGGCGTGGAACGCGGTGTTGTCGCTGGGTTTGGCCGCGCTTTGGATGCTCGCAGCCAAACGCTGATCAAAGCCCGGTCGTTCTTTCGATATGTTCGGGGTAACGCGCCCCTTCAATCGGTATCGCCTCGGCAGCTGCCGTGATCATTGCCACGTCCGCCACGCTCAACACCAAATCCGCCCCGCCAAGATTTTCCGCTATCCGCGCCGGTTTGGTCGTGCCCGGTATCGGCACGATCCACGGCTTTTGCGCCAATACCCAAGCCAGCGCCACCTGTGCCGGTGTCGCGCCTTTGGCAGCGCCAAAGTGGCGGATCAGATCGACCAATGCCTGATTCGCCGCCCGCGCTTCTGGTGTGAATCGAGGGACGACCGCGCGAAAGTCTTTTTCACCGAGCTTTGTGCTGGCGTCTATCGTCCCGGTCAAAAACCCTTTGCCCAATGGACTGAACGGCACAAAACCAATGCCCAATTCCTCAAGCGCGGGAAGGATCTCGGCTTCGACAAACCGCGTCCACAGCGAATATTCGCTTTGCAGCGCCGCCAGCGGCGTCACTGCATGGGCGCGGCGGATGGTGCCAACACCGGCTTCCGACAGGCCCCAGTGTTTCGCCTTGCCCTCGCGGATCAAATCCCCAACCGTGCCCGCCACATCTTCAATCGGCACATTCGGATCGACCCTGTGCTGATAGAGCAGGTCAATACACTCCACCCGCAGCCGCCGCAGCGACCCCTCGACCGCGCGCCGGATGGTTGCCGGGCGGCTGTCCACAACCAGACCCTTGAGGTGGTCGCCCGAAGAAGCACTTTCAGGCGGCAGGTTAAAACCGAACTTGGTGGCAATCACCACCTGACCCTTGAACGGCTCCAGCGCCTCGCCCACCAGATATTCGTTGGTGTAGGGACCATAGACTTCGGCAGTATCGAAGAACGTTACGCCGCGCTCCACCGCCCCGCGCAAAACCGGAATCATCGTGACGGGCTCCGGGATCACCCCATAAGACTGGCTCATCCCCATGCAGCCAAGGCCGAGCGCCGAGACTTTCAGGCCGCTGATGCCGAGTGTGCGTCGTTCCATCCTTTTCCCCTTCAATGGCAAAATTTACGTCGCTTTCCTTGATCGAAACGCAATGGCCACACCCGACATGGCAACGAGCGCCAGCCCGATAATGCTGATGCCATCGGGCAAATGGTTGAAAAACAACCAGCCAAACCCGCCTGCCCAAACCAGATGCAAGTAAATGACCGGTGCCAGCAGCGACGCCGGGGCTTCGCGGAATGCAGCGGTGAACAGGAAATGCCCAACCGTCGCCAAGGCCCCCAAACCCAGGAACAGCAAAACCTCCGTCGCGCCCGGCACCGGGCCACGCCAGTTCCACGGCAGCATTGCAGCGAAGACGATTGTTCCAACCAAAGCGGTGTAAAACAGCATCGCCATCGTGCTTTCGCTTTTGGCCAACACTCGCGACAGCAGCTGATAGGCCACCGAAACCGCCGCCGCCATGCCCGCCAGCAGCACCCCCGCCGGGGCCAAATCGGCACCGGGACGCACAATCAGCATGACGCCCAAAAATCCGAACGCAGTTGCGATCCAGCCCGGCAATCCGACCTTTTCGCCCAATATCGGACCGGCCAGCAGCAACACACCGATCGGCTGCAAATGCACGATCGCTGCCGTTTCCGCCACCGGCATCATCCGCAGGGCAAGGCCCAGTCCCAGCGAGGCAACCGCCAGGCACAGGGCACGAAAAATCACCAGACCCGTGCGCCGTGTCCGCACCAGACCCATCCCCTGCTTGGGGGCAAGAATGGCAATCAGCAGCAACAAATTGATGGCATAGCGCACAGCTACCACCAACGGCACGGGATAATGCTGCACCAACAGTTTGGTGGCCACGTCTGACAGCGCGAATGCCATCGACGCGGCAGCGATCAGCGCCACGCCCTTAAGAGCATTGCCTTCAACCATCGCCTTTGCCTTTGCTGTTTCCGCCCGGGTTGCAACCTGTTTACCCCTTGCGCCGCTATTGCATAATCCGTCATTATCGGCATGAACCCATGAACAGGATTCACTAATGCAGCGCGAAACCGCCGCCGATCTTGTCGCCTTTCTCGCCATCGCCCGCGCCGGCAGCTTTACCAAGGCTGCCGTCACGCTGGGGGTTTCGCAATCCGCCCTCAGCCACACCATTCGCGGACTTGAGGCGCGACTCGGCCTGCGGCTGTTGGCCCGCACCACCCGCAGCGTCGCCCCAACCGAAGCGGGCGAGCGGTTGCTGGCCAGCATCGGCCCGCGTTTTGACGATATTGCAACCGAACTTGCCGCCCTCAGCGATCTGCGAGACCGGCCATCCGGCACGATCAGAATTACCTGCGGCGATCATGCAGCCGAGACGATCCTGATCCCCCGCCTGGTCCCTTATCTGACGGCCAACCGCGAGGTGAGTGTCGAAGTGGTCGTCGACTACGGCCTGACCGACATAGTGACCGAACGTTTTGATGCCGGCATCAGGCTGGGCGAACAGGTGGACCGTGACATGGTGGCGGTGCGCATCGGTCCGCGCATGCGCATGACTGTCGTTGGTGCCCCAGACTACTTTGCCCGAAATGCGCCGCCAGTGGTACCGCCAGACCTGACCAAACACGAATGCATCAACCTGCGCCTGCAAACCCAGGGCGGATTTTATGCCTGGGAATTTGCCCGCGACGGCCACCAGGTCAACGTCCGCGTCACCGGGCAATTGGCCTTTAACCGCACGCCGCAGATCGTGCATGCGGCGCGGCTGGGAATGGGTCTGGCCTTTGTGCCGGAAGACCGGGCCGGCGCCGACATTGATGCAGGCAGTCTGATCCGCGTGCTCGAGGATTGGTGCCCGGCCTTTGACGGCTATCACCTGTATTACCCCAGCCGCCGCCAGCCGACATTGGCGTTCACCCTGCTGGTTGACGCCCTGCGCTGGCGATAACGGCTAAGCCTCCAGTTCGGCATCCCAATACAGAAAGTCCATCCAGCTGATATGCAGGTGGTTGGGCGGGAATTTGCGGCCGATATTCTGCAGCTGCTCGGGGTTTGGCCGATGCGGTTTTTTGCGCAGGTGCATTCCGGCATGCTGCAACGTGCGGCTGCCCTTGTGCAGATTGCACGAACCGCAGGCTGCCACCACATTGTCCCAGGTCGTGCGCCCGCCGCGCGAACGCGGCAGCACGTGGTCAAAGGTCATCTCGCCCTTGGCCCCGCAATACTGGCAGCAAAACTCGTCGCGCAAAAACAGGTTGAACCGGGTGAACGCCGCCGTTCGCGCCGGCTTCACATAGTCTTTCAGTACCACAACCGAGGGGATGCGGATCTGCACCGAGGGCGAGTGCACCATCTCGTCATATTCCGCCACCACCGAAACCCGGTCCATATAGGTGGCCTTGATCGCCTCCTGCCAAGGCCACAGCGACAGCGGAAGGTAAGACAACGGCCGATAGTCAGCGTTCAGCACCAGCGCCGGATGCTGCTTCAAATTGCCCGGGCTGCGGACAAAACTTGGGATGTGAGACAGTTCCATCGGCACGATCCTGCAATCCAGAAAGCCGCTTTCGGCCCTAGGCAGGACGCGCCCGCCCCTGTTGACAACCACTATATCTGGTCAAAACCAAACGGCAAGACCCCAACATTGCGGGAAATTGCAAATCTTGGTAACGATCTATTGTGGTTCGACAATACCTTGGTATCGCAAGCAGAGGATCAATTGCCTGTTTTGACGGAAATTCTGGAAACTGCGCTTTATGCCGAAGACCTGCCAGGGGCGCGACATTTCTATGGCGATTTGCTGGGCTTGGAAGAAATCACGCACCAGCCAGATCGCCATGTGTTCTACCGTTGTGGCAAGTCCATTTTGCTGATCTTCAAGCCTTCCGCAACGGTCAAGCCGCATGCTGGCGCTTCCCCGGTGCCCGCCCATGGGGCGACCGGGGCGGGCCATGTTTGTTTTGTCGCCGCGCGCAGCGAAATCATTGAATGGAAACACAAATTTCTGTCCGCAGGCATGGCGATTGACGCCGAGTTTGATTGGCCAAACGGCGCACACTCGCTCTATGTCCGCGACCCTGCCGGAAACTCCGTGGAGTTTGCGGAACGGCATTTGTGGGACTAGCTACCCAGCCAGGCACCTCTGCATAAACCCCAGTGCCAGCCCCAACCCGTCCGGCGCAATGCCGTGGGCGACACCGCGCGACGTATGGGTTGTCACCTCGAACCCATTGGCTTTCAAGGCTTTTGCGGCGATTCCCAACGATTCATAGGGCACAGTCTGATCTGCGTCCCCATGCACCAGCAAGATCGGCGGCTTGGATTTGGCAGTTTTCAGCAAATCCGCATCCAACACTCGCCCGGAAAACCCGACAATACCCGCCAGCGCAGCCTTTCGTTGCGGGCCGACGTGAATGCTCATCATCGTGCCTTGGCTGAAGCCAAACAGGAATGTCTTGCCGGGCGGAATTCCGGTACTCACAACCATAGTGTCAAGAAACCCCTGCAACTCCGTCGTCGAGTTTTCCATCGACGCCAGCATCTGCGCCTCGCTGGACCCATCAAACCTTGGCACCGGAAACCATTGAAACCCCATCGGATTGCCCCGACACGGCTCTGGCGCATCTGGGGCCGCGAACATCGTATCGGGCAAATGCGCCGCCAGACTGTCGCCGATCCCCAGCAAATCCGCCCCATCGGCGCCATAGCCGTGCAGGAATATGACCAGACTGGTCGCCTTGCCGGACTTCGCCGGTTTGCTTTTATATTTCAACGACATCAACGAATTCCCTGCTTTTCCTTGGCAACGTGGTAATAGGCCCGACTGACCCGATCACTACTGTCCGACATTGTGATTTCTGAATTTGGGCCTGAGATTGTATCCGATTTCCGGCTGATTGGATCTCAATGTGACAATAAAATGGTTTTCCATTAAATTGACCTCTTGTCGAGTTGCTGTCTCGCTCTCCCAAAGAATGTCGCGCGTGATTGTCATGTTGCGGCGCTGTTCCAAAGTGAAGTCCAAAGCAATGTAGTCGCTGTTTGGGCTACCAAAATAGCCAATGCTATTTGTCACATCCTGCCCAACATAAATTTTACC
>JANMOK010000055.1:0-7140 GCA_031369165.1 Paracoccaceae bacterium | reverse complement strand
GAAATGGTATCATACCGTCGTCGGTGACAGCCGCTGCCCGATTGTCGATACCTGGTGGCAGACGGAAACCGGCGCGGCGATGATCAGCCCGCTTCCGGGCGCAACCGATCTCAAACCCGGCTCGGCCACCAAACCGATGTTTGGCGTCAAACTGGCAATTCTGGACGCCGCCGGGAAAACCATCGATGGCGCTGCCGAGGGAAATCTCTGCATCACCGATTCATGGCCCGGCCAAATGCGCACCATCTGGGGCGACCACGAGCGGTTCTTCAAAACCTATTTTGCCGACTATCCCGGAATGTATTTCAGTGGCGACGGCTGCCGCCGCGACGAAGACGGTTACTACTGGATTACCGGGCGCGTCGATGACGTGATAAACGTTTCCGGCCACCGCATGGGAACCGCCGAAATCGAAAGTGCGCTTGTTGCCCATCCCAAAGTGGCCGAAGCCGCTGTCGTTGGCATGCCCCACGACATCAAAGGCCAGGGCATTTACGCCTATGTCTCGCTCAACGCGGGTGAAGAGGGCGATGCTGCGCTGCGCAAGGAATTGGTCGCTTGGGTGCGCAAGGAGATCGGCCCCATCGCGACGCCGGACGTCATCCAGTTCGCCCCCGGTCTGCCAAAAACGCGCTCTGGTAAAATCATGCGACGCATCCTGCGCAAAATCGCCGAAGGTGACGTATCAAACTTGGGTGACACCTCCACGCTTGCTGACCCGGCGGTGGTTGATAACTTGGTGGCGAACCGCAATGCGACCTGAAATCAACGTCGCCAAACTGCGTTTCTATCGCGTCCGGTCCGTTTGAAACCCAGAACTCGCGTGCGCTGTTCGGGCCACTTGCCCGATCAGTGCACAATATCGAGACTGATTTGAGGAAAACGGCCCGTTTCGTGATGTGGCGTCGGCACCGTTGCAATGCGACAACCGTCTTCTCCCGTGCAGGTGCCCGCACAGCCTGCGCAGGCGCGTTACTGGCGGGCTGAGGGGGCAAAGCGGCAAAAGGAGGCGGGCGGTGCCTACATCCCACCAGCGAGCGCCTCCGTCGTTCTGGGCGGCACCTCTATTTTAGCGGGCCGCAGTTCCTGTATGACCGCGAAAAGACGCCGCGCTGAAATTACTCGCCATAGGGCACCCAGATATTCTTTACCTGACAGGCACGCCGCAAATACTCGCGTCCTTGCCCCTGCTGCAAGTCCAGCCAGTCGCGTTGTTTGCCATAATTGACCCAGGTCGATTTCAGGTTGCCGCACGACCCGGCAATCACCGCCGCACTGCCCGATTTCGACCCGACATACCAAACCGCCGCCACATCATCGTGCTCGGCCAAAGTTTTGGCCAGCACTTCGCGCTCGCCCGTCACGATGTTGATGACGCCACCCGGCACATCCGAGGTGTCGAACACCTGATAGAGCGAAGTCGCAATCAGCGGATGCCGCTGCGACGGCACCGAGACCACGCAGTTGCCCATCGCTATCGCGGGCATCACCAGTGAAACATACGACAGTAGCGGCATCTCATCCGGGCAAACAACGCCCATGGTGCCAAACGGCTCGTTCATCGCCAAAGTTACATGCCGCGATTTGGTCGCATGCACCGCTCCGTCGTATTTGTCGGCCTGGGCGGCATACCAGAAAACCCGGCGCAACGCCGCTTCGAACTCTGCCGCCGCCGCCTTGCCTGTAGCACCCGTGCTGGCGACCAATAATTCCTCAAACTCGCCCCGCCGTGCGTCAAGATTTTCGCCCAGATAATACAATACCTGCGCCCGATTGTGCGCGGTCACACCGCCCCATCCTAGTGCCTTGTTCGCCGCCTCAACCGCGTTGCGAATGTCTTTGCGATTGCCGAGTCCTGCCTCGCCGATCACCGCGCCACCCTTGCCGTGAACTGAATACGAATACCCCCCGTCCGGCCTCGCCTGCTTGCCACCTACATACATTTTCGCGGTACGATCGATGCCCTGCGACCCCGACCCGGCAGGTGCGGCATTGGCGACAAACGTCTCATCCTTGCCTTCTGGCAAAGCCTTTTCCCAATTTGCTGCCAGATATTCGTGCAACCCCTCGCGCGTGCCCTCGCGGCCAAATCCGCTTTCGCGATAGCCGCCAAACCCGGCCCCGGCATCGAACAGGTTGGTGCAATTGATCCAGACCACCCCCGCCTTCACCCGCGCCGCCGCGTCCAAAGCCAGATTGATATTCTCCGACCAGATCGACGCCGCCAGGCCGTATTTGGTGTTATTGGCCAAAGCAACGGCTTCATCCGGCGTCCGGAACGTGCCTGTGACCGCCACCGGTCCAAATATTTCCACCTCGCAAACCGTCGAAGCGGGCGAAACATCGGTGAAAAACCCCGGCAAGCAGAAACTGCCCTTCTTCGGCAATTCCAACGGGGCCGACCACAGTTTCCCGCCTTCCGCCACGCCTTGTGCCACCAGCGCATTCACCCGAGCGGCCTGCTTCTGCGAAACAATCGCCCCCATATCCATAGATTTGTCTAACGGATCGCCGATGCGCAGTTTCGCCATCCGCACGCGCATTTTCGCAAAGAACCGTTCGGCAACGCCTTCCTGCACCAATACGCGCGACCCGGCGCAGCAAACCTCGCCCTGATTGAACCAGATCGCGTCAACCACACCTTCAACCGCTGCGTCCAGATCAGCATCCTCAAATACGATGAACGGCGACTTGCCACCCAGTTCCAGCGACAGTTTCTTGGTCGAACCGGCCGTCTGCCGCCGAATGGTCCGCCCCACTTCGGTGGATCCGGTAAACGCCACCTTGTCCACATCGGTATGCCCGCAGATCGCCGCCCCGGTCTTGCCATCCCCATGGATAATATTGACCACCCCCGCTGGTAGCCCGACCTCGGCACAGATCTCGGCAAACGCCACCGCCGTCAGCGGTGTCAGATCCGCGGGTTTCAAAACCACGGTATTGCCAGCAGCAATCGCCGGCGCGATTTTCCACGACAACATCAACAGCGGAAAGTTCCACGGGATCACCTGCCCGCAGACACCGACCGGCGCGTAGCCGGGCATCTCGCTGTCCACCAGCTCGGCCCAGCCGGCGTGATGATAGAAATGCCGCGCCACCAGCGGCACATCGATATCGCGGGTCTCGCGAATGGTCTTGCCGTTGTCCATGGTTTCGAGCACCGCCAAAAACCGTTCGCGTTTTTGCACGTGCCTGGCAATCGCATACAGATATTTCGCCCGTTCATGCCCGCTCAGCTTTGACCATTTACCAAATGCCGCGCGTGCCGCTCTAACTGCCGTATCCACATCGGCATCCGTCCCTTGCGGAACCTTCGCTATCACCGCGTCGGTCGCCGGGTTCAAGACTTCGATCCAGGCCGTCCCTTTCGGCACTACGAACTTGCCATTGATGAAATGGCCAAACCCGGCAGCACCCGCTTGCAACCATTTCACCACCTCGCCGTTCGCCTCGGGCGCTGGTCCGTATTCCATACTGTCCATGATGTCCCTGATCGCGGCCATTTTTCCCCTCACGCCATCGGCTGGCGATGTGCGGCCGCATAGCGACCGGTGACGGAATGTTCCAACTGCCGCTCAATGTCGCCCAGCATCGAACTGGCCCCCAGCCGGAACAAGTCGGGCCGGGTCCACGGCACGCCCAATTCTTCCCGCATCAGGATCAGCCAGCTCATCGCATCCTTGGCCGTCGCCAGCCCGCCCGCCGGTTTGAAGCCCACAATATGCCCGCTGAATTCCTGAAAATCCCGGATTGCCCGCAGCATGACCAAGCTGACCGGCAAAGTCGCGTTCACGCCCTCTTTGCCGGTCGAAGTCTTGATGAAATCCGCCCCCGCCTGCATCGCCGCCATCGAAGCGCGATAGACATTGCGCAGCGTGTTCAAATCCCCGGTCGCCAGGATCGCCTTCATATGCGCCACACCGCATGCCTCGCGCATCGCGGCAATCTCGCCGTACAGGGCCTCCCAATCTTGCCGCAGCACATGCTCGCGGGTGATGACGATATCAATCTCTTGCGCACCCTCACCCACCGCATAGGTGATCTCGGCCAATCGAAGCGGCAGGGGCGTCAGACCCGCTGGAAACCCTGTCGCCACGGAAGCAACCGGAACGCCGGATCCTGCCAGCGCCTTGACCGCATGCCCGACCATCGTGGGGTAAACGCAGACCGCGCCGGTCGTGATCGCAGCGTCATCCAGCCCCAGCGCCGCCAGAATCTCGCCCCGCACCGGCCGCATCGCCTTGGCGCACAGGCGCTGCACCCGCCCGGCCGTGTCATCCCCTGCCAATGTCGTCAGATCAATGCATTTGATCGCTTGCACCAGCCAAGCTGCCTGGAACTGCTTTTTCACCGTCCGCCGGGTTGTCAAAGACGCGGCACGTCGCTCTGCTGCCGAGCGATTGACCGCGATATCTTCAAACCAATCGGTCCGAAGCGCAGTTCCCGGATTTCGGGCATGAGAGGCAGTCATTGGCGATTCCGATTTGTGCATTGTTCCTTTTCAGGCGAATTTGACCAAATGGCAAGAAATCACTGGTCTTTAGCTGCATTGACTAAACCAGCATTCCTGATACACAAAAACGATTCAATAGATTGAAAGCAGTTTCCTACCATGAGCCGCAATTTTCTTGTCGTAGATCCAGAGGACGGCCTGAACGTTTTGCATGGCCTGGCTTCGGCGGTGCGGGTCAAAATTCTCAAGCTGCTTCACGTCAACGGAGCAATGAACGTGAACGAGATCGCCGGCAAGCTGGAATTGCCACAATCAACTGTCTCTTCCAACGTGCAAATACTGGAGGACGCCGGTCTGATCCGGTCCGAAACTCAAAAAGCCCGCAAGGGCAACCAGAAGGTTTGCCACACGACGTTCGACGAAGTGCTGGTGATGTTCAAGGAAGACATCAAACCGCTGAAGGCCAGCGACATCGAAGTCAAGATGCCCCTCGGCCTTTATACCAGTTGTGAAGTCAGCGCCCCCTGCGGTCTTTGCTCCACCGAAGGCATCATCGGCTTGCTTGACGTCCCCGAAACCTTCCTCGATCCCGAACGGATGAAGACCGCGCTGATCTGGTTCACCCGCGGCTTTGTCGAATACCAGTTCCCCAACAATGCCCGGCTGGCAAATTCGGCGATTGAAGCCGTCGAGTTTGTGATGGAACTCAGCTCCGAAGCCCCGGGCACCAGCACCAACTGGCCGTCTGACATTTCTTTGTCGGTCAACGGCGTCAATGCCGGAACTTGGACTTCGCCTGGCGATTTTGGCGACAAACGCGGTGTTTACACGCCCAGCTGGTGGAAACTGAAAGGGTCGCAATACGGAAAGTTGAAAAACTGGCGCTTGACCGACACTGGTACTTTTGTGGATGGGGTCAAGATTTCCGAGGTGACACTGAAAGACGTCGACATCGACGCCCACCACTCGATCCGGCTGCGCATCGCCGTGCGCGAGGATGCCAAACACCCGGGCGGAATCAATATATTTGGCCGCGGCTTTGGCAACTATGACCAGGATATTGTCATGCGGCTGCATACCAAACGGTAAGGAAAGTCATTCGCCCGGCGGACGTCAACGAAAAGCCACACGAGGAGGGTCCGCCAATGACGCTTGAAATACCGTCACCGAAGGTTGGGCACCGCTGTGCGCCTTACTCGGCCAGCCGGTGCCCGCAACCCCGTTCCCCAATGTCAATGACCGGGCAGCGATCAAGAAGCTCATTTCGGGCCTGACCGTGGGTGCCTACGGCATACTTGGGGCAGGTGCTGCTATCGCCGCTGGGATCGCCTGCGCAGCGGTCAGGTATTTTACCTAAAGGTAGTCTCCGACAAGACCCATGAAATGCCTTTGCGGCCGGTGCACGCTGTTGTGTGCAGGGATATCTGCACCAGACTCGCCGCCGATGCCCTCTTGACGGAACGGCCGCTCTGCCTTCCTATATACCTGCCCCGATGATATGAACCGGAATATCGGGAACATACAAACCGGCTGGAGGAACCGCATGAAAGCCAAGGTAACCGCCCACCGTGACTTCACTATCTCGAAAATCGACAACCGCATTTACGGCGCGTTTCTCGAACACCTTGGCCGTGCCGTTTACACCGGCATCTACGAACCCGACCATCCGACGGCTGACAAGCACGGCATGCGCAAGGACGTCATCGACCTTGTCAAAGAACTCGACATCCCGATGGTGCGCTACCCCGGTGGCAATTTCGTTTCCGCCTATAACTGGGAAGATGGCATCGGCCCGAAAAAAGACCGTCCCGTCAGGCTCGATCTCGCCTGGCACACCGCCGAAAGCAACCAGGTCGGCATTCACGAATTCGCCGACTGGTGCGAAAGCGTTGGCACCGACATGATGCTGGCGGTCAACCTCGGCTCACGTGACCTCGATGCGGCTCGGAACTTTGTCGAATATGTCAACCACCCCGGCGGCACTTACTGGTCCGACCTGCGCCGCAAGAACGGCCGCGAGAAACCCTGGGCGGTCAAGCTTTGGTGCCTTGGCAACGAGATGGACGGCCCTTGGCAGATCGGCCGCAAGGACGCTACCGAATACGGCAAACTCGCCTCCAACACTGCCAAAGCCCTGCGCGCTTTTGACAAGAACCTCGAACTCGTCGTCTGCGGTTCGTCCAATTCCGATATGCCGACTTACCCGCAATGGGAAAGGACGGTGCTCGAGGAATCCTACGATGACATCGACCACATCAGCTTGCACATGTATTTCGAGAATTACGCCAAAAATACCGGCAATTTCCTAGGGTTAAGCCATAAGCTCGACCAATATATCGGCACCATCGCCGGCGTGATCGATTATGTGAAAGCCAAGAAACGCTCCGGTCGAAATGTGTATATTTCCTTCGACGAATGGAATGTCTGGTACCACACCCGCAACCACGACAAGTTTTTGCTGCAAGGCGATACTTGGCCGCATCACCCGCCTTTGCTCGAAGACAATTACAACTTCGAAGACGTTTTGCAGGTCGGCTGCATCCTCAATACTTTCATCCGCCGCTCCGACGTGGTGAAAATCGCCTGCATCGCGCAACTGGTCAATGTCATCGCCCCGATCATGACCGACCCGATGGGCGCGGCATGGCGGCAGACGATTTACTACCCGTATTACTTTGCCTCGGTCT
>JANMOK010000029.1:0-18895 GCA_031369165.1 Paracoccaceae bacterium | reverse complement strand
GGAATTGTGGGGAGCAGTGCAGGGAACGGACGAGGTCGTTCAGGGAAGTTTGGTCTGCAAGTTCGCCGATCGATGGGACGACTGTGGGAACTCTCGGTATCAACCTCCAAAACCGAACAACCGCTCCTGTTCGGACCAGTCAAGCGGGATGCCCTTGCGGACCAGTTTCTCGGCGGAGAGATCGACAGGTTGGCTGCCTTCAAGAATTGCCGCCTGGATCTTTGGCGCAAGAAATGCCATCGGCAACCGGGTGCGGATATAGGATTCCGAGTGACCATCGCGACGGGCGAGATCGGCAAGACTGCGACCGGCACGAATGTCTTTGAGCCAGACATGAGCGCGGGCGAGAAGCCGCCCCAGGGTCGGGTCGGGTTCGGCGCATCGCGCCCCGGCGACAATGCGGATCTCGACGCCGTGGCGGCGCAAGGTGAAGGGCGAAGTAAACGCCAGAGCCTATGGTGACAGCAACGCTGTCTCCACCTCCAGTATCTGCGAGACCGCATCCCGGTCCAATGCGATCCGGATAGACCCGGGCGCGAGGTGGATTGGTCTTGTCGCGGTTTGGTGCCGCTCCTTTGATAGCGTAACATGCAGCAAAGGCGATGAATTATGGACACAGTCAGGACGGATGAATTTCGAAAGGATGCAGTGCGGATTGCGCTGGCCAGCGGGCTTTCACGCAAGCAGATTGCTGATGATCTTGGTGTCGGGATGTCGACGGTGAACAAATGGATCACTGCGCATCGCGACAGGTTTGTGGTATCGGTTGAGGATCGCGAACTTGCCCTAGAGAACGCACGACTCCGGCGCGGAAACCGCATACTGCGCGAGGAGAGGGACATCCTAAAAAAGGCCACCCAGTTCTTCGCGAGCCAAAAGCCGTGAGGTTCAGGTTCGTCGAGGAACATCGCGGCAGCTTTCCAACGGATCGGTTGTGTCAGGTGATGAACGTCAGCCCTCGTGGCTTACGGGCCTTTCGCAGCCGCCCCGCCAGCCGCAGGCAGCACACAGACATGGTCGTTCTGGCCCACATCAAAGAACAGTCGCGCCTGAGCCTTGGCAGCTATGGTAGGCCCCGGATGACGGAGGAGTTGAAAGACGTCGGTGTCGAAGTGGGGCACCGCCGTGTCGGGCGGCTGATGCGCGAGAATGGGATCGTCGTTGAAAGAACACGCAAATTCAAGGCGACCACCGACAGCGATCATGCATTCAACATCGCACCGAACCTGCTGGATCGCGACTTCGCGGCGGCTGGGCCAAACCAGAAATGGGCGGGTGACATCAACTACATCTGGACCCGAGAGGGATGGCTGTGTCTGGCTGTGTTCCTGGACCTGCATTCGCGGCGCGTCATCGGTTGGGCCGTCAGCAACCGGATGAAGCGCAACCTGGCGATCCGGGCGTTGAAAGTGGCCATCGCCCTACGATCACCGCCGCGGGGCCGCGTCTTCCACAGCGACCGAGGCAGCCAATACTGCTCCCACGACTACCAGAAGATCCTGCGTGAGCATGGGTTCAAGGCGTCGATGAGCGGAAAAGGCAACTGCTATGACAACGCAGCCATCGAAACCTTCTTCAAAACCATCAAGGCCGAGCTGATCTGGCGCAGGTCCTGGGAAACGCGTCGCCAGGCCGAAACCGCCATCTTCCAATACATCAACGGCTTCTATAACCCACGCCGCCGACATTCAGCATTGGGAGGGAAAAGCCCATTGGCCTTCGAACGCCAAGTGGCCTAAACGAGCACTTGGAGCGGCACAAATACGTGACAAGACCATATAGTCTTTCGTTCGATGCCAGCGATCCGACGGAGTTCGCGCAGATCGGTATCGCCCTCGATCGAGTGCGCGACGAGATGTTCGAAGCCTTCGGCGTTCGCGGATCGCCAGAAGACGTGCGGAAGGACTACTCTCAGTCGTATTTGGTCGTCCGACTTCTCGAAGGGTCTCTGCCAAAAACGGCCACGTCGGCCCTCATGGCGATGGATATTACAGACTTAAAGCGGACAGGGGTCGCAACTGTGGATGTGGGCTATCGCGATTCGGCTACAGCCAAGACTGCTGCACTCGATCGCACGCTAAGGACGGCGGAGCTTGTCGATGCTGACGTTTGGTTCTCCCTTGTTGATGATGCATGTATGGATCTGGTGCCGCGCGATCTACGCGTGATCTTGGATCATGGAGCAATCGACTCGACCATCAGTTACAGCACGGGCAAACTGCAGTCCTACGATGTGTCAAATCTGAGCCTGCGGCACACTATCCATGCAACTCACGCAGGTGATTTGATCGACAATGATGAATATGACAAACCAACCTACAAATTCGTTCGAGAGAACTTGGTGTCGACTTAAGTCCAACACTTCGTCGGCTTCTCGCCGGCGACTGCGTGGCGCATCAAGATTGCGGACGGTGAAACTCCTGTGGGTCAGGTGATCTTCCAGTGCCTTAAGGAAGTGAGTCTGGTCCTGCTGTTCAACTACCGGTAGCAGGCGGTCGCTGTTTGCATGGACCAGCCATCGTCACCGCAGCTTCGAAAGGCTGTTGTCCGACCCTTGCGTCGGTGGTTGAAATCCGATTTCACATTGACGATCATATTGGTGCGAATAATCGGGTATTCTTGTCACCGTGTGGTCAACCCACGAATCCATTCTTGAACATGTTCTGTTCCGTTGAAACGCGGCGAAGTCCGGCGAGCGGCGAGAGAAAGGCGAAGTAAATCAAGGCGTTGCCTCGTAGGCGCCAGATATGGTTGAGTTTCTTGGATTGGCTGAGTCGCGGCTCATAACCTGAAGGCCGCAGGTTCAAATCCTGCCCCCGCAACCAAAATACCTAGCAATAACAAAGCCCTGCGCTGTTTCCAGCGTGGGGTATTCTGTTACCCGCAGGCTGGGTCAACAATAGGTCAACAAAACGGGGCTAACTGCGACGCAGGTCATTGCCCTGAAGGCGGTCAGGCCTTGTTGACATGCGACTTTAGAAAAGTGACGAGGGACTTGCTTGCGCCCAGAATGTGCGCCCGTGTCAGTTCGGCAGCTTTTTCACCGTTAAGCTCGATCGCCGCCTGCAAGATCCCGGCATGTTCGGTCCTGGCCCGCTCAAAGCCGTGGGTAAGGACAAGCTGCGCACGAAGATAGCGCCCGACCTTGTCCAGTGCGTTGGAGGCGACCTGAAGGTGATAGGGTCGATTGCAATCCTTGTAGAGCGTGTAGTGAAATTGCCGGTTGAGCCGCCCCCAGAGGGCGCTGTCGGTCTCACTGGCAAAGTTTTCAGCGTGTCGCCGAGCCTCTTCCAAAGTTTCGGGGCGGATGTTGACCACCGCCTGCCGGATCAGATCACCTTCCAGCAAGGCCCGGAATTCGAACATCTCTGTGATCTCATCAAGCGATAGCGATGAGACGACCGCACCCTTGTAGCGCTGATAGGTGACCAGTCCCTGTTCCTCCAGCCGTGCCAAAGCCTCGCGCACCGGGATGCGGCTGACATTGAACATGGATGCAATCTGGTCCTGTCGCAGCTGATCGCCGTCTTGAAGGGCGCCTTCCACTATGGCCTCGCGGAGGGAATCAAAAATCACCTCGGAGGTGGACGACATGACCCCCAGATTGGTGGCTTTCAAATTAAGCGCCATGTGAACGTCCTCCCTCCCGCAAAGCTGGATACGGTCTTGGCCCGGTCGGTTCTCGCCAAGTCTGGCGCCTTGTCAAGGTGAAAAGTTCCCGGGTTTTGGTTTCGAATATTGTCTATTGAATATTGTATGCAATATTTGCAGAATGATTCAAGGCACGATTCCGATGGACGGGGCAAGTGCCGCAACGGGAGAGGAAAAAATGAACAAAACCTGTCTGGCCGCCGTGAGCCTTATCGCGGCACTAAGCGCGACCGCCGCCGTCGCCGATAAGCTAGATGACATCATCGCGTCAGGGGTTTTGCGCTGTGCGGTTGTTCTTGATTTCCCTCCGATGGGGTCGCGCGATGCCGACAACAACCCTGTCGGATTTGACGTCGACTATTGCAATGACCTTGCGAAAGCCCTTGGGGTTACCGCCGAGATTGTCGAGACCCCGTTCCCCGACCGGATCCCGGCGCTGGTTTCGGGCCGTGCTGATGTGGGCGTAGCATCGACGTCCGATACGCTTGAGCGGGCCAAGACTATTGGCTTCAGCATCCCGTATTTCGCTTTCCAGATGGTCGTGCTGACCCGCGAAGACACCGGCATTGCCGATTTCGACGGGCTGTCGGGCAAGACCGTCGGGTCCGTCGTGGGAACCTACGAGGCGATTGCCCTTGAGGAGAACGTGAAGGCATGGGCTGCGGGCGAATTCCGCCCCTATCAGAACCAGGCGGATGTGTTCCTGGCATTGTCACAGGGCCAGATCGAGGCAACCGTCGTGACCTCGACCGTAGCCTCGTCGATCATTGCCACCGGCAAGTACGCGGGATTCGTGATGCGCGGCGACGCGCCCTATGACATCGACTATGTCTCGCTGATCGGGCTGCGCGAAGAGTACGGTTTCCTGAACTATCTTGACTTGTTCGTGAACCAGCAGGTCCGCACTGGTCGCTATCAGGCGCTCTACGATCAATGGATCGGTGGTGGTGCTGCGCCGCTCCTGACCATCGGCGGCGTTTACCGTTGACCTTGCCCGGCGCGGCCCTGTCCCGGCCGCGCCAGCCATTCATGCCCGGTTGATCCGCCGATGTTCAACTACACGTTTCATTGGTATCAGGCGTTTCGCGCCGTGCCCGACATGCTCGCCGGGGCGTTGGTGACATTGGAGCTTGCGATCCTCTCGATGATCCTCGGGATCGGGCTTGCCATGTTGATCGCCGTCGCCAAAGGTTCAAACAATCCGATTTTTCGCGGTTTTGCCATCACCTGGGTCGAGGTAGCCCGCAATACACCTGCCCTGTTCCAGATCTATATGGCGCATTTCGGGCTGGGCGCTTTCGGCATCCATCTCAGCCCCTACCTCGCGCTGCTGGCGGGCATCACCTTCAACAATGCAGGCTATCTGGCGGAAACCTTTCGTGGGGCGCTTCGGGCCATTCCAGCCACCCAGTCCCGCGCCGCGCGCTCGCTGGGCATGGGCTCGATCACTGCCTTCCGGCTGATCATCGCTCCACAGATGTTCCGCATCGCTTTTCTTCCCGCAACCAACCAGATGGTCTGGGCAATTCTGATGACATCGCTGGGGATCGTGGTGGGGATGAACACAGACCTTGCCGGCGTGACCCAGGACCTGAATGTGCGGACGTTCAGAACCTTCGAGTTTTTCGCGCTCGCCGCCGTCATCTACTACGCCATTGCAAAGGCAGTGTCCCTTGGGGCGCGGCTGATCGCCTGGCGGCTGTTCCGATACTGAGGGGCAGAATGCATGTTTGAAACAGCGCTCACTCTTTCCGATCTGGCGTTTCTGGTCAAGGGTGCGGGCGTCACTCTGGCGGTGACTGCAGTCTCGGTCCTGTTCGGTACGCTCCTTGGCGTGGTCTTTGGTACCTTGCGCACGCTGCTGAACGCCTGGACTGCCGCGCCGATGACATTTCTGCTGGATGTATTCCGGTCGGTCCCGTTGCTGATCCAACTGGTGCTGGCGAATGCCTTCCAGTCGATCGCGGGGCTTGGCTGGTCGCCCTTCGTGGTCGCTTGCGTTGTCTTGTCACTTTACACCTCATCCTACTGTTCTGAAATTGTGCGCGGCGGGATCGATTCTGTGCCCGTCGTCACCCGCAAGGCGGCGCGGTCGCTTGGCATGACCTGGGGTCAGGACATGAGCCATATTGTGTTTCCCATGGCGCTGCGAGTGGCGTTGCCCAGTTGGATCGGCCTCACGCTCGGCGTGATGAAAGACTCGGCACTGGTCCTGTGGATCGGACTGATCGAATTGCTGCGATCCTCGCAGATCCTCGTCACGCGCCTGCAAGAGCCGCTTTTCATTTTGCTGGTCGTCGGCGCGATCTACTTCCTTTTGAGTTTTCCTATCGCTCGCCTCGGCGGCCAGCTCGAGAAAAGGTGGCGTGAAAATGATTCAAGTTGAAAACCTGCACAAATCCTTTGGGGCGCTGAAAGTGCTCAAGGGGATTAACCTGACGGTCAGTGTGGGCGAGGTTGTCTCGGTCATCGGCGGCTCGGGGTCGGGGAAATCCACGTTGTTGACCTGCATCAACGGGCTGGAGCCGATCGACCAGGGCCGGATCGCGATTGACGGCACCGAGGTCCACGCCCGCGCGACCGATCTGAACCGGTTGCGCCGCAAGATCGGGATCGTGTTTCAGCAGTGGAATGCGTTTCCACATCTGACGGTTCTGGAAAACGTCACTTTGGCCCCGCGCAAAGTGCTGGGGATGGGCTGGGCCGAGGCTGAAGACATAGCAGTTCGCCAACTGACCCATGTCGGGCTGGCGGACAAGCTCAGGGTTTATCCATCGCGCCTGTCGGGCGGCCAGCAGCAACGCATGGCGATTGCCCGCGCACTGGCGATGTCGCCCAAATACATGCTGTTTGACGAAGTGACATCGGCGCTTGATCCGCAATTGGTGGGCGAAGTGCTGGACACCCTGCAAATGCTGGCCTCGGAGGGCATGACAATGATCTGTGTCACCCACGAGATGCGCTTTGCCCGCGAAGTATCTGACCGGGTGGCGTTCTTCAAGGATGGCCTGATCCACGAAATCGGCAACCCGGCGCAGATTTTCGACAACCCCGAACGGGTCGAAACCGCTGCGTTCCTGAACACAACCCGCTGAATTCACAGATCAAGGAGAAAATCAATGTGGAAAGGTGTCATGCCTGCTGTCACGACCAAGTTTACCGCCGAGGGGGCGCTGGATCATGCCGAGATGGCGCGCTGCTTTGATCTGCAGATCGCGGCGGGTTGCGATGGACTGATTGTGGCGGGGTCGTTGGGCGAAGGCCCGATGCTGAGCCAGGAAGAACGCGTCGCGGTCCTGAAAACCGCGCAAGCCGCCGCTGGCAACCGCCCGGTTCTGATGACGATTTTCGAAGCGTCGACCTGGGCCGCCTGCGACATGGCCCGCAAGGCCGCCAAGGCGGGTGCGTCGGGCCTGATGGTGGTTCCCAGCCCGGTCTATCATTCCAACCCGGCCGAGACCGAAGCCAACCTGCGCGATATTGCCGCCGCTGGCGACCTGCCGGTGATGATCTATTCCAACCGGGTCGCCTACCGTGTGGATGTGACGCCCGAGATCATGGAGCGGCTTGCCGATGACGCCCGTTTTGTGGCGATCAAGGAAAGTTCGGATGACATCCGCCGTACCACCGAGATTTTCAATCGGTTGGGCAACCGGTTTGATGTGTTCACCGGTGTCGACAATCTGGCTTTCGAGGCGCTGGCGGTGGGAGCGGTGGGCTGGGTGGCGGGGCTGGTGGTCGCGTTCCCGGCTGAAACCGTGGCGATCTGGCGGCTGATGCAGGCGGGCCGCCAGGCCGAGGCGTTGGTGATCTATCGCTGGTTTCGCCCGCTGCTCGATCTGGATGTGTCGACCTACCTGGTCCAGAATATCAAGCTGGCCGAAGTGCTGGCGATCGGATCGAACGACCGCGTGCGCCGGCCGCGCCAGCCGTTAAGCGGTGCCCGCCGGGCCGAGGTCGAAGCGGTGATCCGCGCCGCCATCGCCAACCGCCCGGTGCTGCCCGATTTTGCCCGCATCGCGGCCTGAACCCCTGCACGTCTTGTGAAAGAGAGACCCCGATGAAAATCACCGCTATCCGTGTCTATCAGGTTGATCTGCCGTTAAAGGAAGGCCGCTACAGCTGGTCAAACGGCAACTTTGTCGATGTGTTCGATGCTACGGTTGTTGAAGTGCAGACCGATGACGGGATCACTGGCTGGGGCGAATGTTGCCCGTTGGGGTCGGCCTATCTGCCGTCCTATGCCTTGGGTGTGCGGTCTGGGCTGGCCGAAATTGGCCCCAAGGTGATCGGGCTTGATCCGCGCGATCTGGGCACGCTGAACCGGCACATGGACGCGGTGCTGCGCGGCCATCCCTATATCAAGGCGGCGATAGATGTGGCGTGCTGGGATATTCTGGGCAAGGCGACCGGTCTGCCATGCTACCAGCTTTTGGGCGGCAAAGCGCAGGATGATATCAAGTTGTACCGGGCCATTTCGCAGATCGAGCCTGCGGCGATGGCGGCCAATGTGGCGGGATACCGGGCCGAGGGCTATACCAAATTCCAACTGAAAGTTGGCTCTGATGCCGACAGCGACATTGCCCGCATCCGCCTGTGTGCCGAAGTGATGCAGCCGGGCGACGTGCTGGTGGCGGATGCCAACACCGGCTGGACCATGCACGAGGCCGCCCGCGTGGTGAACGCGGTGCGCGATGTCGATGTCTATATCGAGCAGCCGTGCCCCACCTATGAAGAGTGCCTCGTGACCCGCCGCCGGACGTCTTTGCCGTTCGTGCTGGATGAAGTCATCGGCGGCGTCGACAGCCTGACACGCGGGATTGCCGAGGGGGCGATGGATGTCATCAACCTCAAGATCTCCAAGGTCGGCGGACTGACCAAGGCGCGGCTGATGCGCGACCTGTGCATCGAAGCCGGGATTCCGATGACCATCGAAGACACCTGGGGCGGCGATATCGTTACCGCGACCATCGCCCATCTGGCGCAGTCGACGCCCGAGGAGTTCAGCTTTTCGGCCACCGATTTCAATTCCTATGGCACCAAGGATATCGCGACGGGCGCGCCGAAGCGCGTCAACGGCACGATGCGGGCGTCGGACGAGCCGGGTCTGGGCATCACGCCGATCATGGAGGCACTGGGTGCGCCAATGCTGGTGATCTGAGCCATGCGCTCGTCCTGGGTCATCCAAGTCGTCGGTTGCCATGCCGAGGGTGAGGTGGGCGATGTGATTGTCGGTGGCGTCGCGCCGCCGCCGGGGGCCACCATCTGGGATCAGGCCCGCTGGATCGCGCAGGACAACACCCTGCGCAATTTCGTGCTGAACGAACCGCGCGGCGGCGTGTTCCGACACGTGAATCTGCTGGTGCCACCCAAGAACCCGAAAGCCGCGATGGGATGGATCGTGATGGAACCGGTCTATACCCCGCCGATGTCCGGCTCCAACGCGATTTGCGTGGCGACCGTGCTGCTGGATACCGGCATCATCGCGATGCAGGAGCCCGAAACCCGCTTCACCCTGGAAGCACCGGGTGGATTGGTCGACGTGGTGGCCACCTGCATGGGCGGCAAGGCGCAGTCGATCCGGGTAAAGAACCACCCCAGCTTTGCCGCGCTGCTCGATGCGCGCGTCGAGGTGGCGGGAATAGGTACATTGACTGTGGATACCGCCTATGGCGGCGACAGTTTCGTGCTGGTCGATGCCGCCGGGCTGGGCTTTGCCCTGACCCCGGACGAGGCGGCAGACCTGACCCGCACCGGAATGCAGATAAGGCAAGCCGCAACCGAACAACTGGGGTTCGTTCACCCCACCAATCCGGATTGGCAGCATATCTCGTTCTGCCAGTTCACCGCGCCGGTTCGTTTGGAGAACGGGGTCAGAACCGGGCTGAACACCGTGGCAATCGAGCCAGGCAAGCTGGATCGTTCGCCGTGCGGCACCGGCTGTTCTGCCCGGATGGCTGTGCTGCAGGCGCAGGGCGCACTGGACGTTGGCGAAGCGTTTACCGGCATTTCGATCATCGGCAGCCGGTTCGATTGCCGGATTGAAGCCCTGACCGATCTGGCTGGAATTCCAGCCATCATCCCCAGCATTTCGGGCCGCGGCTGGATCACGGACACCCGGCAACTGCTGTTGGACCCTGCCGATCCCTGGCCAGGCGGATACCGGGTTGGCGATACCTGGCCGACATGAAAGTTGCCGGGGAATTGAGGGATCGGTTGGCTCAGTTGGCTCAGTGGTGGTTCGGTTCGTTTGAACAGGTTCCAAGACTTTCTTATTTTCTGCCACCGAGACCGGTGTCAGGCCGTTGAAGTAGATCTGATCGGGGGTCTTCGCGCCAAGCGATGAACGTGGACGGCGGCTGTTGTAGAAGCCCAGATACCGCCAAATGGATGCCCTGGCCTCGGACGCGTTGGAAGCCAACAAATTGGGGCCTGCGGCCTTGAACGTGTCGACGGCGAGCCCAGGTTTGACCCGCAGTTCCTGAAGCTGGGCAATGTGATGTTGCAACCGTTCCACGCGTCGGGCACGTTTGAAGCCCGCAATGCGATGGGTGATTCGGTGCGTGAAAACCTGCTGGCCAATTTTGATGGTCGAGATTTAATTACACGAGTATTGTGAAAATCATGAAATCGATTGTTATCCACGCAGCCAAAGATCTTCGTATCGAAGAGCATCTGGCAGAAAAACCCGGCCTCGGTCAGGTGCAAATCAAAATGGCCGCCGGCGGTATCTGCGGGTCTGACCTCCACTACTTTAACCATGGCGGTTTCGGCGCGATCAGGTTGCGCGAGCCGATGGTGCTAGGCCACGAAGTCTCGGGCTACATCATCGAATTGGGCGAAGGGGTTACAGATCTGAAAGTGGGGCAGCTGGTTGCTGTCTCACCATCCCGGCCCTGCCATGATTGCAAGTATTGCCATGAGGCGATGTTCAATCAATGCCTGAACATGCGCTTTTATGGCTCGGCGATGCCCTTCCCGCATATCCAGGGCGCGTTCCGCGAAATCCTTGTGGCCGATGCATCCCAATGCGCGATCGCCGAAGGGTTGACGGCGGGCGAGGCTGCGATGGCAGAACCTCTGGCCGTTTGCTTGCATGCGGTAAAACGCGCCGGGCAGATGCTGGGCAAGTCAGTGCTGGTCACAGGCTGTGGTCCGATTGGCATCCTGTGCATTCTGGCCGCGCGCCGCGCTGGCGCCGATTTCATTGTCGTCACGGATCTGGGCGAATTCACTCTTGGACTGGCACGCAAAGCGGGCGCTGATGTCGCCATCAATATGGCTGGCAATGCGGCTGCCCTGGGCGACTGGGCCAAGGATAAGGGCACGTTTGACGTTCTGTTTGAATGTTCGGGAGTTGCCCCCGCTTTGGCAGGTGCTATTCCGGCCATGCGTCCTGGCGGCACGATCATGCAGCTTGGCCTTGGCGGCGACATGACCCTGCCTGTGCAGGCGATGACCGCCAAGGAACTGTCATTGAAGGGTTCGTTCCGCTTCCACGAAGAGTTCCACACGGGCGTCAGCTTGATGCAAAAAGGTCTGATCGACGTCAAACCCTACATCACGCAGACCTTCGCGCTGAAAGATGCGGTCGAGGCGTTCGAGATGGCGGGCGATCGGAGCAAAGCCATGAAAGCCCAGATCAGTTTTTCTGGCACTGTTTAAATTTTCAGTCCCGACATCTGGTGGACTGGGTTTAGATTGAATCTTTCAGGTTCTGAAGTCCAGCAATTGCAGATGAACTGTCCACTTGACCTACTTTCCGTGCTATTGCTGAAAAGCAGGAGTCGATCTCGGACCTTGGGCAAACGCCTAAATCGTCGAGCCGGGCACAAGTCGGGTTTGAATGATGGTCACATCTTCAATGGGGTCGCCGCGCAGTCGGCTCACCAATGCCTCGGCTGCGATTTTGCCGAGCCGGGTCGTTGGAATAGCGGTCGTCGTCAGACGCCGCGGCAAGATCGAAGCGGCCTCCATCCCGCCCCATCCCGCAACGCCCATGTCTTCCGGCACCCGCACACCATTCTTGGTCAGATAGGCAAGGCCACCAATCGCCATTTCGTCGTCATGATAATAGATTGCGTCCAGGTCATTGTTGCGCGCCAACATTGTCTCTGTGCCGTAGTAGCCGGCATAGAAACCCGGTTGGTCCTTTAGAATTTCCTCGACCGCCAAGGTGGCGCCAATCTCAGACAACCCGCGCAGGAACCCTTGGTAGCGCAGATGGCCAGATGTGTTCCTGTTGCCCAAAGCACCGACATAGCCGATCTTTTTTCGCCCGGCAGCCGACATGCAGCGGGCCATTTCCAGCCCGTCGTCGAAATGTGAAAAGCCGATCGCTAGGTCGATTGGTTTTGTGGTCAGGTCCCAGATTTCTGCAACCGGCACGCCCATGTCGCGCAACAGCCTTATGGTGCCTTTTGTGTGAACCCGAGAAGCAAGCATGACCGCAGCAGGCTTCCAAGACGCCAGTGTTCGCAGCCAAATCTCTTCTTCGTCTGGCAACTGGTTGTGAGACCCGATCATGGTTTGGTATCCGAGACGCGCCAGGGTCAGGTTAAGTGATTCCAGTACCGAACCGAAAAGAGGCGATGTCAGCCGCGGCACACAGACTCCAATCAAGGTCGATGTTCCCGAAGGTCCAAACGCTGCGGCCAGACGATTCGGCAGATAGCCGGTCCGCTCGACCTCTTGCAGGACCTTTTCGCGGGTCGCCTCGGAAAAACCCGACGCACCGCGCAAGACACGGCTGATCGTCATCTTGGACACACCCAAGTTCCGCGCAATGTCTTCCAGACCGGGCTTCGGACGCTTTTCCATTTGGTCCATTATTCGAGGGACAAGAAACTTTGCAATCCTTCGCTTGCGTTACGGATACCTTTCTTCTTGACTTAAGTCGCGTATTTCCGAAATATGACGACGTTACCGGTAACCTCAAAGAGGGCCGCGCGTGAGAAGAAGGGGGGGAGATGCCAAATCAGAACGGCTTGTTTTTTGACTCGATCGTAAAAAGCTTTGGCGGAACCAAGGCCCTGCGTGGCGTCTCGCTTCGTGTCAATCGCGGTGAAATCGTGGCCTTGCTGGGTGAAAACGGCGCAGGTAAATCGACTCTGATCAAAACGCTTGGCGGCATTCACCTTCCAGATAGCGGTCAGGTCACCGTTGACGGAATCCCCTATCGGCATGTCAGCGGCAAGATCTCGACCAAGCAAGCCGTCGCGTTTATTCACCAGGACCTAGGACTGATCGAATGGATGAGCGTGGCCGAAAACATCTCGCTTGCCGTTGGCTATCCCAAACGTGGCGGCCGGATCGACTGGCGCGCCACAGAAAAAGTGGCCAAAGATGCGCTTGCGCTGGTCGAGGCCGATTTCGAGCCGACCGCAAGGGTGTCGAGCCTGACCCGAACCGAAAAATCACTTGTCGCAATTGCGCGCGCCTTGGCTGTCGAATGCGACTTCCTTGTGCTGGATGAGCCAACGGCGAGCCTCCCCGCGGATGAGGTCGAGCGTCTGTTCGCAGCGCTCCGCCCGCTAAAAGCCAAGGGTGTAGGCATGATCTATGTGTCGCACCGCTTGGACGAGGTGTTCCAGATTTCTGACCGTGTGGCGGTTTTGCGCGATGGGCAGATGGTTGGGATGCGGGACATCGGACACACCAACGCCGAAGAACTTGTCAGCCTTATCGTGGGCCGCAAGACTCGCGAGATTGAGCGGCCAGACGTCCAAGAGGGACCCGAACTTTTGACGGTTGTCGGCTTGGCCACGCGAATGGCGGGCCCGATAGATTTCCGTATTCGTCGCGGCGAAATGGTCGGTCTTGTTGGTCTGCGCGGGTCAGGGCACGAGGAAATCGGCCGCGCTCTATACGGTCTTGAAAAACATACCGGCACTGTGTTGCTGGAAGGCGGCGCGCCGGATCTGTCATCACCACGGGCGGCGATGAAGTCGGGCATTGGCTTTGTGGCGCGGGACCGCGTCGTTGAATCTATCGCATCTGCGTTGTCTATCCGCGAGAACACATTTATCAATCCATCGGCAACCAACCGCAAACTTGGCTCGTTCATGACGCCACGTACTGAGGACTCGCTGGCCCGCAATCTGGGTGCCCGCGTTGGGCTTGTGCCAAACGATCCGACCCTCGCGATTGAGGCGCTTTCAGGCGGCAACCAGCAAAAGGTTGTTGTGGGCCGGTGGCTTGATACCGCGCGCCGTCTGTTGATCGCCGAAGACCCGACTTCGGGTGTTGATGTTGGCGCCAAAGCCAAGATTTACCACCTGCTGTTTGAGGCGCTTGCCACGGGCATGGGTGTGTTGATTGTGTCCACCGATTTTGAAGAAGTCGCAAATATCTGCCACCGCGCCATCGTCTTTAGCCGGGGGCAAGTTGTGAATGAATTGAGCGGCGTCGCTCTTTCCATTGAAACACTCATTCAGGCCGCCTCGGCCGGTGATGAAGCCGCTTGAGCAAAAGCAGAAGAACACCGTGAACTCAGTCGAATCAGATGCACTCGAACCGACCCGCGACGAAATGGTTGAGCTGACCTTTGTGCAAAAGCTGATCCGTCTTGCACCGGTTTACGGCCTAGTGATCCTGACTTTCGTTCTGATCATCCTGTTCTCGGTGCTGCTGCCCAAAACCTTTCCGACGGTTCTGAACCTGCGGGCGATCTTGTCGGATAAATCAATCATCGCAATTCTGTCTTTGGCCGCGATGATCCCCATGGTTGCAGGGCGGATCGACCTGACCGTCGGCTATGGCATCGTGCTGTGGCACATCCTCGCAATTTCGTTTCAGGTGAATTACGGATTTCCTTGGCCGGTTGCGGTCATCACCGTTATCGCCCTTGGGGCAATGACGGGTGTGTTCAATGGCATCCTCGTCGAAGTCGCCAAAATCGACGCCTTCATCGCCACACTGGGCACCGGCACCGTTCTTTATGCGATTGCGCTCTGGCACTCGGGTGGCCGTCAGGTTGTGGGCCAGTTGGACCCTAATTTCTATTTGCTCAGCGGCAAATGGGTTTTGGGCCTGCCGATCACGGGATTTTATGTGTTGGCGATCAGCCTGATCATGTGGGTGGTTTTGGAATTCACGCCGGTTGGCCGCTATCTTTACGCCATCGGGGCGAACCAAAAAGCGGCCGAGCTGAACGGCATCCCGACCCGCAAGTTCGTTGTGGGAGCATTTGTGGCCTCCGGCACGCTGGCTGGATTGGCTGGTGTTCTCCTGGCGTCCAAACTGCGTATCGGGCAGGCCTCTGTCGGGCTCGAGTTCCTGTTGCCGGCACTCGTCGGGGCCTTCCTGGGCTCTACCACAATCAAGCCAGGCCGGGTGAATGTTTGGGGCACGATCATTGGCGTCACCATTCTGGCAGTCGGCATTTCAGGGATCCAGCAATTTGGCGGATCGTTTTGGGTCGAACCGCTTTTCAACGGCTCTACGTTGCTGATCGCCATCGGCATCGCCGGATACGCACAGCGCAAGAAAGGTGCTTCGCGGAAGTAACTACAGCAACCAAACGGGAGGAACTAACATGCAGAAACGTACTTTTATGAAGGCCCTGCTCGCGAGCACAATGATCGCAGGCGTAGCTCTGCCAGCATTCGCTCAGGACATGGCTTTTGATGGGCCGACCACAGGTCCCACAGCAGCCGAAGGCAAGACGATCGTTGTTCTTGCGGCCGATTTGAAAAACGGCGGTATCCTTGGTGTTACCAGCGGTGTTGAAGAAGCTGCTGCAAAGATTGGCTGGACTGTTCGCGTGCTTGACGGCGCTGGTTCGGTCCAGGGTCGTACGGCCGCTTTCGGCCAAGCCATGGCTCTTCAGCCCGACGGCATCGTGATCAACGGTTTTGACGCAGTTGAGCAGCAGGCGGCCATCGAAGGTGTCGCAGCTGCCGGCATCCCAATGGTTTCCTGGCACTCTGGTCCGAAAATCGGCTGCGATGCACCTGGCGGGATTTTCGCTAACGTTTCAACAGACGCGATGACCGTTTCAGAGACAGCGGCGAAATGGGCGATGGCGGATGGAGGCGCCAATGTTGGCGCAATCATATTCACCGACTCGACTTACCAGATCGCTATCGACAAAGCTGACCGCATTAAGGAAACCATCGAAGCCATGGGCGGCGCGGTTCTGGAATATGTTGATACACCCATCGCGGAAACGTCATCGCGCATGGGTCCATTGACCACGTCGCTTTTGCAAAAGTATGGCGACAAGTGGACCCACTCGCTGGCGATCAACGATCTGTACTTCGACTTCATGGGCCCAGCACTTGCTGCAGCCGGCGTCGATGGCAGGGCAAATCCAAAAGCTGGTTCTGCCGGCGATGGTTCTGAAGCCGCGTTCCAGCGTATCCGTACTGCAGAGTATCAGGCGATTACCGTTGCCGAGCCGCTCAACCTTCAGGGTTGGCAGCTTGTTGATGAGCTTAACCGGGCCGTTTCCGGCGAAGCTTGCTCTGGCTACATCACAGCTCCAGCGCTTGTGACTGAAGAAGGCCTGGCGGCTGCTGGCGATAGCAACCAGTTTGATCCATCAAACGGCTACCGCGAAGCTTACGCGAAAATCTGGGGCAAGATGTAAAGCTCCGGTTATTTGATCCCAGCAGCGACGGGCGCCCAGAATTGGGTGCCCGTTTTCGTTTGCGTGATCTCACGGCTCAGCTTTGTCCGAGGGATGAACCGCGCCGCAGCTCTCGCCGAATGGCGCAGTCTCATTGTGGTTTAACACTTGGCAATCGATTGCAAACTGAGACCAGTTCGCATCCGTCTTACATCACCGCCAATCTCTGTCTTTCCCAAGACAATCGGCCGCGACCGAACAGCGCGACGCCGGGTTTCCCCGTGCGGGAAACGTTTTGGCCGCGGCAGCGGTCGTTTCGTCAGAATGGATTTAGGGGCCGTGATCACGCGCCGAAGTCATCATTTGGGCGCTGGCCGGCGCTTGCCATGGCGGCCAGCGTCTTGATCTGGATCAAGGCAGGCCGTCGCGCGACCTGGCTAAAACGCCTGTGAACGCGTGTGATCGGCCCATTGGAAAATGCGGCCAGACAAAGGAATGCGGCATGACGGACTATTTCAAATTTGCTGCTTTGGGCATTATCGCGCCGCTGGCGGCGTTTGCGGCGAATTTTGCCCGCGATCCGGCCTATATGGTGCATGCCCTGATCATCATGCTGGTGGCGGCGGGGCCGTTTCTGTGGGTTCTGCGCTTTACCGACGAACCGCGCGCGCCTGTCGGGCAGGATCAATATCTGGATAGCGTGGTGCGCTACGGCGTTGCGGCGACCGCCTTTTGGGGCATCACCGGCTTTCTGGTCGGCGTGGTCATCGCGTTCCAGCTGGCCTTTCCGGCGCTGAATTTTGAATGGGCGCAGGGGTTTTTGAACTTTGGCCGGTTGCGACCCCTACACACTTCGGCGGTGAACTTTGTCTTTGGCGGCAACGCGCTGATCTGCACAAGTTTCTATGTCGTTCAGCGCGCATCGGCGGCGCGACCGTGGGGCGGCAACCTGGCGTGGTTCGTGTTCTGGGGTTATAACCTGTTCATCGTGCTGGCGGCGACCGGCTATCTGCTGGGATCCACCCAATCCAAGGAATATGCAGAACCCGAATGGTATGTGGACCTGTGGCTGAATGTGGTCTGGCTGGCCTATCTTGCGGTATACCTTGGCACGATCATCAAACGGCGCGAGCCGCATATCTATGTCGCCAAATGGTTTTATCTTGCCTTCATTCTGACTGTGACGATCCTGCATGTGTTTAACAATATCTCGATCCCGGTGTCGGTGTACGGATCGAAATCGGTGCAGGCGTTTTCGGGCGTGCAGGATGCGATGGTGCAATGGTGGTATGGCCATAACGCCGTCGGCTTTTTCCTGACTGCTGGGTTCCTTGGCATGATGTATTACTTCGTGCCCAAACACGCCGAGCGCCCGGTCTACTCCTACAAGCTCAGCATCATCCACTTCTGAGCGTTGATTTTCCTGTATATCTGGACCGGTCCGCACCATCTGCATTATACTGCCTTGCCCGATTGGGCGGCGACACTGGGCATGGTGTTCTCGATCATGCTGTGGATGCCAAGCTGGGGCGGCATCATTAACGGGCTGATGACCCTGTCAGGCGCATGGGACCGGCTGCGCACCGACCCGGTGCTGCGGATGATGGTGGTGGCCATCGGGTTCTACGGCATGTCCACCTTTGAGGGGCCGGTGATGAGCATCCGGTCCGTCAACTCGCTGAGTCATTATACCGACTGGACCATCGGCCATGTGCATTCCGGCGCATTGGGGTGGAATGGCATGATCACCGTTGGCGCGCTGTACTTCCTGACACCACGTTTGTGGAACCGTGAGCGGCTGTACAGCTTTGCCATGGTCAGCTGGCACTTCTGGTTGGCGACCATTGGCATCGTGCTTTACGCGAGCGCGATGTGGGTGTCGGGCATCATGGAGGGCCTGATGTGGCGCGAGGTGGATGCCAACGGTTTCCTCGTCAACGCCTTTGCCGACACAGTCGCCGCCAAATGGCCGATGAACGTGGTGCGTGGCATCGGCGGAGTCATGTATCTGGCTGGTGCCATCATCATGTGCGTCAACTTGTGGAAAACGGTGCGCGCCGTGCCGGAACGCGCGCCCGCAATAACCGCGATCCCTGCCGAGTGACCGGAGAATATCATGTCCATTCTTGACCGACACAAACCCATCGAGCGCCATGCCACGTTGCTGGTGGCGCTGAGTTTCTTCGTGGTCAGCATCAGCGGTCTGGTGCAGATCGTGCCGCTGTACTACCTTGAAAACACCATCGAAGCGGTGACGGGCGTGCGCCCCAATACGCCACTTGAGCTGACCGGCCGCGACATCTATATCCGCGAAGGCTGTTACGTCTGCCACAGCCAGATGATCTGGGCGATGCGCGATGAAGTGGAACGTTACGGGCACTACTCGCTGGCCGCGGAATCGATGTACGACCACCCGTTTCAATGGGGGTCCAAACGCACCGGCCCCGATCTGGCGCGGGTGCGAGAGCGGTATTCCGATGCTTGGCACGTAGATCACCCGGTCAACCCGCAATCGGTCGTGCCGCAATCGGTGATGCCGAAATATGGGTTTCTGCTGAGCGCGATGGTGGACGGCGAATATGTCGGCGAGCTGATGGCGACGAATCGCTTGGTCGGCGTGCCCTATTCCGATGACATGCTGGACAACGCTTTGGCGGATTTCTCGGCACAGGC